>PARV01000023.1 GCA_002712055.1 Gammaproteobacteria bacterium
TAACCGAAGCATTCTCCAGAACATTATTTGGGGTTGTAAATCGCTATCGTTATCCAAATTCCATGCGTTACTACAATAATTCTAGCGTGCGCAGCGATCGTTTACTGACCAGTGATGCGATTGCCCGAGAACCCTTGCAGCTTATCGCCCACGTTGTTACTAACGAACGACCCTATACTGAAATTTTGACAGCTGATTACATCATGGTGAATCCCTACTCTGCTCAGGTCTACGGAGGAGATGTTTCCTTTAATAATTACTATGACAGTAACGAGTGGCGTGAAGGAAGGATCACTGAATATTATAGGTGTACAGTTTGTGGACAGAACAATCCAGACGTCAGTTATGAGATCGAGACAGATTATCCTCACGCCGGCATTCTGAATTCACCGGCCTTCCTGGCGCGGTTCCCATCGACTATGACCAACCGCAACCGGGCACGAGCTCGCTGGGCCTATTACTTCTTCCTGGGTGTCGACATAGAGGCGTTGTCTGAGCGCACTACTGACCAGGAAGCCCTGGCAGACGAGAATAACCCCACATTGAACAATTCTAATTGTGTAGTTTGCCACGACATTCTGGATCCGGTGGCAGGGGCTTTCCAGAATTACGGAGATGATGGGTTCTATCGTGATAAAGCCTATGGATACAACTCCCTACCATATTCTTATAAGCGGGATCCTTTAAGCGGATATCAGACTGGAGACACCTGGTATAACGATATGCTAGCGCCAGGTTTTGGTGATTTGCTGGCACCGAACCCGAATAATTCGCTGAAGTGGCTGGCGCATGAATTTGCGAAAGACAGCCGTTTTGGATATGGAACTGTTAACTTCTGGTACCCGGCCGTAATTGGTCGTGATCCGTACGCTGAGCCTGTAAACCCGCAAGATCCTGATTATAAATCCAGCCTTGCCGCCTACACCGCGGAGCAGGACTTGATGCAGCAGATAGCGGATGATTTTGTGGTTGGGACATCAGGCAATGGCGCCCATAACCTAAAAGATATGCTGGTGTCGTTGGCCATGAGCAATCACTATAGAGCAGAGAGCGTTAAGGTGATGGATCCGTTGCAGAAAGTGGAGCTGCAAGAGATAGGCACTGGCCGGCTGCTGTCCCCTGAACAGCTGAATCGCAAGCTTGTCGATGTCAGTGGATTCAACTGGGGCTATGGCCCTAACAGTGCATTGGGGCGTGTCTATAATTTAGTTTATGGCGGAATCGATTCCCTCGGTATCAATGATCGAGCGACTGAGTTGACAACGCTTATGAGCACTGTGGTTGCCGCAATGGCAAATGAAACATCCTGCCCAATAGTCTCAAATGATTTCTCGAAACCACAGAGCGAGCGCAGTCTTTTTACCGCTGTGGAATTGAGCTCAACACCAATTAGTGATCCTGCAGCCATACGAGCAAACATTCAGCTACTACATGAACGACTGTGGGGCGAATCGCTACCGATAAACGATCCGGAAATTGATGCGACCTTTGGATTATTTGAGACTATTTGGTCTGCTAGGATCTCAGCTGGCAAATCGGCAGCTATTAGCGGTGACTCTGAATTATGTCAGTTTCAGCTTGCAAACGTAGAAAATCCTATTGGGAGAGATTCTAATCAGACACTGCGTAGCTGGGCAGCAGTGATTAATTACATGCTGCGTGATTACAAATTCATTCATGAATAATAGGTAAAGGATACAGGAATTAGCATGAAGCGACGCGAATTTACTAAATTACTTGGTATGGCGGGACTCGGGGTGACCGGGCCCTGGGCAATGCAGCGCGCCTCGGCGCTGGAGCCTTATGCCGGGAATTTCTATATATCCCTGGCGGCCATTGGGGGCTGGGACGTGACCAGCTTTTGTGACCCGAAACCAAATATACTGGGTGAGCGCACTATTAACACCTGGGCTGACTCAGCTAGCATCGAACAGGCTGGAAATATAGCCTATGCACCAGTGGCTAAGAACAAGGAATTCTTTGAGCGCTTTTACAGGGAAATGCTGGTAATCAATGGTATCGACACCGGGACAAATTCCCATGATGATGGCGAGCGGCACACATGGAGTGGCCGTATCGGGTTTGGCTATCCAAGCTTCGGTGCGATTGCATCCAGGGCCATTGCGCCAGAACTTCCTTTATCGTTAGTGCACTCGTCTGGTTATAGCGAGACTGCCGGGATTACTCGCTTCAGTCGATTACAGAATCCCAGCGAGATTCGTAACTTGATTAATGATTCCCAGATCCTTTATGGCCAGAATAGTTATGATTTGTTTGAGCAATCTGAATTAGATCTCATTACCCAGTACCAGAACCAAAGACTTAATCGTTTGATGTCCAGCCAAAATTTGCTACCGCGCCAGGAAACCGGCATGAATAATCTTTATCTCGCCAATTCCACTCGTGACGATCTAGACGCATTCGCAGCGATTCTGCCAAGTACCTTCGAGACCGATAACGATTTTCTCGCGGCTCAGCTGGCGTTATTGGCATACCAGTCGGGCCTTAGTGTTGCGACGCAGCTTGGAGTTAGAGGTTTCGATACCCACCAGACGCATGACGATGATCATTTCGAATATATGGAAAAACTCACTGATCTGGTGACGTTTATATTCGACATGGCTGAGGCGGCAGGGTTTGCCGACAAAGTCGTTGTAACTATGGCTTCTGACTTCGGCCGAACTCCGTACTACAATTCTGGAGGTGGCAAAGATCACTGGCCCATCGGTAGCGCTATCATTATTCAACAGGGCGCAGAATGGGGAAATCGGGTGGTTGGCGCGACTGATGAAGAACACCATGCGTACGGTATAAATCCGGAAACCTTGCAGATCGATAGTAATGGAATTCGGCTGGAACCGAGGCATTTGCAACAAGCTATGAGGCAGCTCAGTGGCATCGATCAGTCGAGCATCGCACAACTCTTTCCATTGAACGCTGAAGACTTCGACTTCTTCAATCCCTCCATTCAAACGCTGTAACCTGGCCGTTGGTTATTGCAGACTTCGATATCTTGAATAATGTTATCGGTGGCAACAACTGGTTGATGACAGAGAAGGGAGACCATCACTAACGAGCGGCACGCCCCAGGTATCTCTGGAAAGTTTGCTCTACGAAATCGTCCACGCCCGGGAGGAATAAAACCGCCAGGATAGTAACTACCAACACGACAGCAATAACCCAATAGAAGTTTTTCATGTTTTCCTCCTTGAACTACAGACCGGGAGCGGCTTCGAATAACCAGACGCCACCGGTTTCCACAGCCGTACGGGTTGTCTGAGACGGGTACTTATTTGTTATAGCGGCTGTTATTCCATCTAGCTCGTCACCTGACTGGATGCGGATTAGTTCGCGTTCGTAGCGTGTGTCATTGATACGTAATATCGCCTTTCCATTTCGCTCAGCCTGCACAGGCCAGCGTTTCCATAATCGACCAACGGTGGTTCCCATGTAACCGGACCAGACATAGAGTTTGCCTTCGTGTTCCGCAGTCCAGATTACGCGTGATCTCGGAGGGTCGACTAGCTGCAGCTCGATGGTAGGGATAGTATTCACAAAACTCCAGTCCGGTTCCGGCCCGGAGTAGATTTCACCTGATATTAAAGGGCCGCCTGAGAAAACCCGATTAGGTCCATCGGCAAAGCGTTGCTTTATGGCAGCTGTTGCCACTGCAGTGAAGGGAATCAATAACAGACAAGCTATTATAATTATTATTCTCATCGCTGTATTCATAACAACCTCTCTTGGCCGTGGATATGTCGAATGTCAAATAATTTCGAGCTTTTATAAATTACAGTTACCCGTAGATAATGAACTCAAGCAGGTTATTGTCCGGGTCACGCGTATAGATACTTGTACCTTGGGTGCTGCCTCCGTTCATACCGCCGGTACGAGGCACAGGTCCTTCCTCGATTTCAGCGCTGGCTTCGCGCAGTGTGGAAACAAGAGACTCCTGCGAGCCTTGCCACACAAAACAAACATCACCTGAACCCGGCACTGCAGTGGGTCCACGTAACGTGAATTGACCAGGCTGCCATAATTCCGGAGCGTGGAAGTTAATCTTGTTATCGCCGAAGATCACAGCGTAAATCATGCCATTGTTCTGTTCCACCACGCGGCAGCCCAAGGCCCTGTAGAATGCCACCATTTCGGCAACGCGCTCCATCGGGACAGCTATGTGGTCAAACGATTTAATCATGGTTCAAGTGGTCGGTTCAGGCGAAATTCATGAACAAAGCATAAAGACTACCTGCTGGAAAGTCTATGTCGATAGGTGGGATTGAGGACGCAAAAAAAAGGGACACCAAGGTGTCCCTTTTTCTGAATTTGCTCTAGAGGCTATTGCGACTAGATCAATTCGTACAACCTAAAACCTAGCAGTCACACGACCATAGTAGTAAGCACCCTGCCAGTCCATATAGGAACTGGAACCGTATACTCTACCGCAGCAGTAATCACTGATGGCATCCTTCTCAGGATATTCGTCATTAACGTTACGTCCACCGACAGTGATAGTGAACATATCATTAAGCTGATAGGAGGCTTCCACGTCTATGAACCACGCTCCATCATATTTCTGAATATTAGGCCATGGGTTTCTGTTTGAGTTCTCAAACTCGCCATAATAACTAGCTCGCGCTAAGAGGCGAAGATCGTTGATGTCATGTGTAATGGTGTAAACACCACGCCAATCTGACAAAAAGTTCTCAAAATCAAACTGGCTCTCGACATTAAGATATTGACCCACCTGTTCGGCGCTAGAATCAAACTCAGTGTCAGTGTAGTTTATGGCAGCCACTATGTTTGTTACGTCGGTAAGTGGGTAGGTTGCTACTATGTCCATACCTTGGGTCGAGGTATCAAAACCGTTGGTAAAGTACAGCACACCACCGATGGTGTTGGCGCCAGGCACTCCAGCTGCAGCCAGTTTCAGATAGTTCTGATAGGCGTCACCGGAAGTTGGGTTAGTAGATACATCCCTGGTTGAGACCGCTTGAGTCCGATCTTCGATATCGATTTGATAGAAGTCTACGGTCACATCCAAGTCACCGTAACTGCCTATGACTCCAAAGGTCATGTTAGTGGATTTTTCAGGCACTAGCGGAACCGCACCCAGAGCCGCTGCAACAGGACCAGCGGGTGGGAACAGACCGGTTGCGACAGGAAATCCATTCGGTAGACGCGTGGATACGTTAGTCGTACCTTGCTGTCCTGGTGTCGGTGCTCGGAATCCAGTACCGAAAGATCCGCGTAAGGCCCAGTTATCATTTAAATCCAGATGAGCGGCGATCTTGGCCGTGACTTCTTCATCGAAATCTTCATAGTCCTCATAGCGAATCGCACCTTGTAGGAACAGGGCGTCGGTAACGTCCGCACTAAGGTCTCCATAGACAGCCACGGAACTACGCTGATAGACATCGGAAAACTGAGGCGAGTAGCCTGGAAATCCGTTTGAGCCTACACCAACTACCTGATAAACCGGGTCGTCAGAGTCGGCACAGTTCAGAGTCGAGCCGCTGCCGATAACTGCCGTTCCCGCAGCGGTAGGTACGCTGCCGTTACAGAATGAAAATGGATCTTTTACGGCGTGGGGCCCGGCTAAGTACGAGTTGAGTTCGCCTTCGACTACCTCATATTTCTCATCCAGGAAGCTGGCGCCAAATGCAAACAAGAGTGGCCCAGCAGTGTCCATGTCGGAATCCAATTCAATGTTAAAATCGGCCTGAAATTGAGTTTCCTCGTTAATCAGGTCTCCGGGGTGGAAAGATTTTGGTGAAGCGCGGCCCATGGAAGGGTTAATGGTGTTTCCCAGGGTATATGAGATTTCACTTTCACCGCGGCGTCCGCTGATATCGTAATTAAGACCGTTATCCAACGATCCGCGCATTCCGCCTACTATTGAAAAGTCCATTACATCACCCTCAAATCTTGGGGTGAAGCCACCGGGGTACTTTTCGAGGGGGTCATATATACCGCCGTCCGCTTCCCGAAGCTGTTCAATTGTGCCGTTTCTCGGATAACGATAGAAAAAACTGCCGTCCGATTCGCTTTTGCGGTAATTCCCAAACGCGTAGGCTTCGGTGTCGTCATCGATTTGATAACCGGCATTGATGAATATACTAGCCGCCTCTGCGTCCGGTTCACCCCAAGGCTGGACCACGTTGCCATAACCTACGTTCGCATTCGGTACGCCGGCCTGGTATGTAGGATCTTCAGTAAATTGCGTATACCAAGCGCTACTGTTGTACCCAGCATCTGAAGGATCTACGCAGAACCAACTACCACAATATTGTACTCCTCGGCTTGTAGCATCAGCCTCATAAAACTCGCCAGAGACACTTATGAAGCCATCATCGCCTAATGGTAGTCCAATGTTACCCGTGATAGTGGTTTTCTTGCCGTCGCCTTCGGAGTATTCACCGGTATCTATGGAGAGGCTCCCTCCGTCACGGTTATCCTTAAGGATGAAGTTAATCACACCCGCGATGGCATCAGAACCGTACTGCGCTGAGGCACCATCTCGCAGGACTTCGACACTTCCTATTGCGGCGGCTGGGATAGTTGCTATATCAGGGTTTTGTGTACCGCTGCCTCCAATAGAAACGAGTGCTGAGCGGTGGCGGCGCTTTGAATTTACCAACACCAGAGTCTTGTCTGTTGGCAGTCCACGTAGACTGGCCGGTCGAATGAATGTGGCTCCATCCGAGATTGGTTGCCGTGCCAGGTTGAACGAAGGTACCAGCGTTCTTAAGATGTCGTTGGTATCAGTGTAAGACACAGCCTCAAGATCCTCAGCAGTGAATACGTCAACTGGTACAGGTGAATCACCTACTGTTCTTGGTCTTCCACGAGAACCCGTAATGACGATTTCCTCTAGGGTACCAGTGTCCGCTTCCTGCCCGTGCACGGCAGGCGCGAACCCAACCGGAGCGAGCAGACCTAGTGTAATGGCAGCCGGAAGGATCCGTTTTGCCAAGTTTGGTCTTTTGTTCATTTACTTCCCCTTTCAAGTACAAATATTAGGTTTTTTTATAACGAGTATGCCCACTCAAACTCGATCTTATAGTGATCAAGCCAGAATAGGCGTCCGTCTATAAGCGAAGGATATGTATAGGGCACCTAAAAGTCCACTTAAAATATAGGTTATTTAAGTCAATTTCCTGGCCTTTGGCGGTCAAAATCGCATTTGAGCCAAAAAGCGTTAAAAAAAGCGTGTTTCTTCGAGTTTAATTACAGAAAATTGATAAAAATCTATTCTATAGGATGTAGAAGCTATTTCTTATTAATATTTCCGTAAAACACCCGCATAGTGAGGAAATTCGGTGTAAGCTAAGTAATAGTCCACCGAAAGGAGGCGAATGATGGCCCAGAAACTCAATCCAGGCGAAATTTTCCCAGAAATAACACTGCACGCAGTGGGTGGCGACGAGATCCAGTTACCTGGAGACCTTGACTCGCCGATGACCATCGTATTGTTCTTTCGGGGCCACTGGTGACCCTACTGTTGCCGGCTGCTGGCCGGATTCGAGGAACGCCGTGCTGCGTTTCGGGAAGAGGGTGTATCAATCATCGCGGCGTCTGTAGATAGTGAAGAAGATCTGAAGGCTATCGCTGAAAATTCCGGGTTTCCTGTGGGTTGGGGAGTCAGCCGGAAAGAAGGCGATGCTATCGGGGCTTGGTGGGAGCCGCGACGGGACCACATTCAACCCAGTGAATTTTTAATCTCTCGCAGCGGGAAGTTGATGATGTCAGCGTACAGCAATTCCCCGGTAGGCCGGATGGATCCGGCAGAAACCTTAACATTGATCAAGTACCTGAATCAGCAACGAGCCAACGCCAGAAAAGATAGCGCCTGAGTAACATAAGTTTGGAGAAACCGGTGCCATAGCAATGGGGGTATTCACGGCCTACCCTGTGCTCTAGATCGTAACCACATGTTATTATTATTTCGAAGCCTAAAGAAAAGATACATTCCTGAGCGGTACTGTGTACTTAACTAAAAAGATAAAATTTCCAGTGACAAAGCTCGCGGGCTCACTTGTTTTTGCAGTCTCGATCGGGTTTGCCTGCTCGAACGCTTTGGCCCAGAGCGAAGCAGTGCATGAATTGACAACCCTGCTAGAAGAAAACTGCTTAGCCTGCCATGGAGCGGCTACTCAGACTGCTGGGATCAACCTCAGCGCCTTATTGGAAGACAGGCCGCTAGTAAAAAATCTGGATACCTGGCGTCGCGTAATCGGAGCACTGGAAGTCGGTAAGATGCCTCCTCCGGAGGCACCACAGCCCGATCCCGAAGAGCGCGCCGAAATGCTGTTCTTGTTGCGACAGGATATTGATGGGTTTGACTATTCCTCGATCGATAATCCTGGGTTTGAGTTGATGAAGCGGCTAACCCATACCGAATACGACAACACGATAAGGGATCTATTCGGTGTCCAATTAAATGTGACCGATCGTTTTCCAACTGAGTTGATCGGATCCAGCGGATTCGAAAACTCTTACAATACATTGTTTCTTCAGCCTTCTCTCATGGAGCGATATATTGGCGCAGCTCAGAGCATCTTGGAACTTGCTCTGCCGACAGAACCGAGCTCTGCAGCGCATCGGCGAACTCGGGAAATTATTTATGTTGAGACTCCTAGTTTGCTTGTTAGCGAACAGAAAGCTGCTGAAGTCGTACTGGCCAATTTCATGGAGCGCGCTTATCGCAGGCCTACGGAAGGCATCGAGGTTAAACAGGCAGTGACGCAATTTACCCAGGCCAGAACTGAAGGTCTTCCTTACGAGGGCGCCATAAAGCAAGTCCTGCAAACGGTATTAATCTCGCCAAAATTTCTACTAAGAGTGGAAGCCGGTCAAGACGGAAGGGAGTCTTACCCCGTATCGGACTTCGAATTAGCTTCGCGTCTGTCCTATTTCTTGTGGGCCACAATGCCAGACCAGGAATTATTTGATCTAGCTAAGGAAGGTAAATTAAGTGATCAGACAGTTTTACGGAACCAAGTTTTTCGTATGTTGGATGATGAAAAAGCCGACACTCTGGGTGATGTTTTTGCTGCACAATGGTTAGGGTTTCACAATGTTGGCACCCGTATTTGGCTGGATCCAATCGATAATCCTTGGTGCACCGCTAGCTTGATGACAGCGATGCGCGATGAGACTTCTATGTTTTTTATGTCTCTATTGCGTGAGGATTTGCCCATTAGAAATCTCATTGATGCGGATTACACTTTTGTAAACGAGGAACTAGCGACCACGCTTTATGGTATAGAAGGAATTAGTGGCGAACACATGCGTCGAATACCTATTGATGACCCTAATCGAGGCGGTATCCTGGGGCATGCGAGCATACTCGCACTTACCTCAAATTACACGACAACCAGCCCGGTTAAGCGTGGCGTATATGTACTCGATACAGTTCTAGGTACCCCGCCTCCAGAACCACCCCCGAATGTGGGATTGCTAAGTCAAGAGCTTCAGGCGATGAGGGAGATGAGTTTCCGAGAAAAAGTAGAGATGCACTCTTCTAATGAGTATTGCCGAGGTTGTCATAGTCGCATTGATCCTATTGGGTTTAGCATGGAGAATTTTTCTTTTTTTGGACAATGGCGCGAAACGTATGATTTTCGTTCAAGGGTAGATAGTGCTGAAGAAGCTGATGAATCGATTACGATCAACACCGAAACTAGTCCTGAGCCAATTACGATTCATTTCAAAAACACCAAGAAACCAATTTCCAGCAAGGGTTCTCTTCCAGGTAGTGAAGGCTTTGAGGGTCCTGCAGGGCTCAAACAAGCGATCCTCCGAGACCGTGAGGACGATTTGGTGAGGCAGGTGGTTTCCAAGATACTGGCCTATGCTTTGGGTCGACAGCTTGAATACTATGATGAGCCGGCAATCTTAAATATTATTAGTGTTCTTGAAAGAAATGACTACCGTTTTCAGACCTTGTTACAGGAGGTTGTCGCCAGCTATCCATTCCAGTATAAAAAGAATCCTAGTGAGGGGATTAATTAGTGAAATCGGGAATTTATTCTAGGCGCGCCATTTTGCGAGGAATAGGGGCCTCAATTGCTCTCCCGCTGCTAGATGTTGTTCCAACGTTTGCGCAGGCGCCTTTGACAGCTTCCTCAATATCGACTGGCATCAATCGGTTAGCTTATCTCTATTTCCCTAATGGGATTCCCCGAGGTATATGGTACCCAGAGGAAACAGATCAAAACGGTAGGTTGATTAAGCTAAATAAATGGATGAGTCCGCTGGAACCCCACAAGAGTAATATTATAATTCCTAGTAATATTTGGACCCCAGAAGGCAATGGTCACGTAAATGGAACTCCAACTTGGTTAACCGGCTATGATTATGATTCTAGAGCTGTTAACGCTGGTGGTGTTTCAGCAGACCAAATTGTCGCGAGACACTTAAGAGAAGAGACTCTTCTTCCCTCCCTCGAGTTGTCTTTGAAGGGAGAGGGGTATTTTTCAAATTCACTTCCTCGTAATGCTATTTCTTGGTCAACTCCTGACCGGCCTATGGCTAGGGAAATTGAACCTCGGACAATATTTGATCGGATGTTCAATACACAAACAGGTGGGACTAGCAATCGGTCAGTGATGGATGCAGTGCTCGCCGATGCCCGGTCTCTGGGCAATGTGGTAAGTTCAGCAGATAAACTCCGCTTAGATGAGTATTTTGAATCTATTCGCGCGTTGGAGCGGCGTATAGAATTTGCTGAACGCCAGTCTGAAGAAATGCGGGAAGATGGAGCATTAACAGATACTTTGGTTGCTCCCACACCTGGTATCCCAGCTGATCATGAGTCATACATTCGGCTGATGATGGATTTAATGATTATGGCGTTTCAATCTGATGCTACCCGAGTTTGCACCTTTATGTTGGATCATGGTCAATCGAATCGCTATTTTAATTTTATACCCGAGGTTAAAGGAACCTGGCACGCATTGTCGCATTACCAGAATGCCTCAGGTATGACTGAGGATGACGATGGCACTACTTCTTGGGAGTCAGTGGAGCAAAAACGAACTATGTATGCCGAAGTCGTTCGTTGGCATCACCATCAGGTCGCCTATTTACTTGAACGCATGAAATCGATTCGCGAGCCGAATGGAAACTCTCTACTGGATAATAGTATGGTTTTAATGGGTGGGGCCATTGGTGATGGTAACGAGCATGACGCTTCTAATTTACCGACGCTTATAGCCGGAGGCGGAGGCGGCACTATTCGGACAGGTCGATACATTGAGCACAAAGAACCGACAGACCTCGCTGGTATTCATTTGGCTCTCATGCAGCGAATGGGGGTTTCACTAGATCGGTTGGGCTCGGCGGACACCTCTTATCAAGGGTTAACCTGATTTTTACTTCAATAAATTAAGTGAATACCGGATTCCTACCATTGCCACTGTAGCGATGGAGCTTTAGGTCAGAGCAACCATTAAACGCAGTAAAACGTTTCAACTCTGGGTTCAGTGCTTTGAGCACGGTCTGGGCTCTGCTGGAGGAGACTTCTAATTGCAGATAGTGCAAAATTAGTGTCCCGCTTTTTCTATCTGCTTTGGCATCTATTCTTCCCACCAACTTATTACCGTGCAATATCGGTAAACAGAAATAGCCATACCGACGTTTGTCCTTCCTTACGTAACATTCGACCTGGTAGTCAAAATCAAATAAATCGTTCACTCGACCGCGTTGGATGATTGCATTGTCGAACGGCGACAGTATGCGCAAACTACTTTGTGGGAGTTTTTCTTGCAGTAAAACGAGAGAGCTCGGTGTACTGAAATACTCCTTGTCTCCGACTCTAGTGCGCAATAAGAGACCGTCTTCCTGCATTTCCCTTGCAGTGCGGTGCATGGCCGGTCCAATTCCTTTACGCAGGTAACCCATTTCTTTTACGCTACCTAGTCCATTAGCCCGGAGAAAGCTGGTTATCAAATGACGGCACAGCTCTTCTTCGCTGGGTACTAACGTGTTCACATCTGATGGTAGTACCCGTTCCCTTAGATCATACACTTTCTGGAAGTTAACCCGGTACGGGACCATTAGTTCGCCCTCAATAAAAAGTTGCTCCAAAGCCCTCTTTGAAGGAGAGCGTGACCACATTTTATTGTTGGGACGTTTATCATCGAAATCTCTTGCCTGCAGTGGACCCTCAGCACGAATGCGATTCAAAACTTTTCTTGTTTCCCGGCTGTTTTTCGGTGACCAGTGGATATCGCCGGCTGCGATCCGATTCATCATTGGCAAGGAATAGCGGTAGTCTTTCATGGGCAAAAGCGCCAGAGCATGGGCCCAATGTTCAAAAATTTGGCCTTTTCGTTGTAGCTTATCAATGTGTTGGGGCTGAAATTTTTGGAGTCGGTTCCAAAGTGTATGGTGGTGGGCTCTTTCGACTACAGAGAGAGTATCGAGTTGTACGTAACCCAGGTGCTTGATGGCTTCCAGGGTCGCTTCTGTCCTATTGCCAAATTGGTGACGATTGTTTAGACGCTGGCTATGAAGAACAAGTTTGCGAGCTTCGTTCACCGAAAGAGATTGAGTCATGGTGGTGTTGATACTGTAGACCGACTCTTCGAGATTTTTTACTCCGCAGGCAACGCAAACACGAACAGGGTATGTCCGATATTACTGACACCGGTGGCTGCACGAAGACCTAGTTGTCCTGCATGCTGAGCCGCTGCCTGAGTTCCGCTAGGTGCGATTACGGCTATGAATTGTCGGCCACCCGTTGAATAGGTAATTGGGGCCATATCACTGGCTCCATTGAGAATAGTTTTCCACAGTATTTCACCAGTCCATTGGTCGATAGCATGCAAACGACGATTTGTATCAGCGGCGAATACGAGACCGCCACCGGTAGTTAGCATGCCATACAGCGGAGTTTCTCGTTCAAGTCTCCACAGGGTCTTGCCAGTAGTAACGTCGATTGCTTCTGGCTGGCCCAGCTGGTCAGCTGGGCTGGGCTCCGTTGCAATATAGGAAGTGTTATAACCCGTATCAATAGAGGGGTCAGATGAATCTAATTTCATTACNGAACAGGGGCCATTGAAAGCGGGCACATAATAAGCGTTAGTCAAAGGGCTGTAGGCNCCTTGGGGGATTTGTCGATTCTCGCGACAAATTGTAGCTTCGTGATCAATGTNAGCAGTCATAACNGCATCGGGNTCTATAATATAAGCGCCAGTTGTCCCTTCATAACCCGCAATAATATTCTGATAAGCAGTTGGTCTTGCATACAGGAAGGTGCCATCGGTTCTATCATATACGTAAAAAATGGCGTCCTTGGAAAAGGAACCGACTACCAATTCGCGAGTTTCATCTGCATCGATAGAGGGGTTGATACCTANCGCATTCGGTGGATCTGGGTCAACTCGCGCATTAACAAGAATACGATCATACACTGCNTCATCATTCCACATATCTGAATGATGTTGAGCCCACCAGACTAGNCTGCCACTTCGATGATCCAGAGCAACCGTTGAGCCTTGATAAAGGCGATCAGGCCATTCCCCGTTAGTGCCCGCAAGTTCAGGTTGCTGAGGCGCGCTAGAACCGATACCAAAGATAAATAGTCCACGGTCTGTATCTACNGCTGGAGTCATCCAGGGNGACATGTTTCGTCGCTGTTCGAGGGGATAGACTTGGGGGTCGTCGCCCCAGGTCCGATGCATTGGGTCATCCGGTACCGGGCTCGTGAACCAGCGCCATAATAATTCACCGTTCTCAGTGCTGTAAGCAGACAGATGACAGGGGTCAGCTGCTGTCCACGCTGTGCAGTTATACGGCACAACGACGACTCCACCAAAAGCTACGGGTGCTCCACTGGGTTGTTGACCTGAGCGGTAATCAACCATAGCCGATTCCCACAATAGTTGCCCTGTGGCTGGGTTCAGCGCAAATAACATACCGTCGGTAGCATGGGAAATCAGTTTGTCTTCATATAAAAACACACCCCGGCCACGATGTATGGTTAAGCGAGTATCTCCTTGCACAACTTCGGTAGCTATAGGTCGTGAATATTGCCAGATCTGATCGCCGGTAGCTGCGTCGTGAGCTGAATATTTCTCATCCGCATGGCGCAAGTACATGATGCCATTGTAGACAGTCGGTTCGACCTGCATTCCGTTGGATCCTATTGCAGCTGGCGCTAAGGCCCAGGACCAGGCGAGAGTGAGCTGATCGACATTATCGCGGTTTATTTGATCCAGTGGGCTATAGCCCCAGTTTTCATATCCACCTCGCCACATGAGCCAGTCTTCAGGGTTTGGATTGTTTAGTACCTCTTGNCTCAAGGGTTGAAAGTNGATCGTAGGCGAGGGTTGTCCCTCCGAATGATAAAAAGGAACTAAAGCTAGTAGTAACAAAGAGCTGGCCAATTTCTTATTGTTCATCAGGTTTCACTCACTCTTATAGATCGGTTACTCCAGTAGACTTAGCGCTGGCGAACNTNCTCAGGTTACACTGATTTGAGTGTAACCTAAATGCTCTGAAGCCAGTAACGTTTGCACGAGGGAGGAATCTTGAAATAGGCTCGACAGGCNCTAGGCTGGCTGATACGCTCAATCATCTTCAATGACCGTAAGTTCCAGAATAATCAGAAAAGGGGGGAGTATGCGACAAGTGATAAAAAGTGCGATGGTGGTGGCTTTAAGTCTGGGCGCGTGTTCGGAGGCCATCGACGATCAACAAGAAGTCGCCTTGCCTGACTATGCAGCACAGGTCGCTGAACTGCCAAGTCCACCAAATGATCGATCTTTGCCTGAAGTTACGCCAGACGAGCCTTTGGGAGCCTACGGGTATAGTCGCTACGTATATCAGCGTCAGGGTGATGCGATTGTGGCTACCCTAATCGAGGGGCCTCTCGGCCGCCAGGTCCGCTGCCAGCAGCTCGCGCAAGAGTGTTCTTATGTCGAGCTACAAGCGATCTATGATGCGGGCGGAGAGATTCCCGAATACCTTGAAATGGACCGAGAAACACTCGGTGAATTGCTCGGTCAGCTCGCTCGAGTGGAGGCTGCTGTCTTGCAATACGAAACTCTCGATGATGCTTGTGCGGCAGGTCTTAATATATCATCGGCCCAGACTGCTAACATGGGGATCCATGTGACAGACCCAGGGGCTGGCATGGAATTTGATCCCGATCGTCCCCAGATGATCCTATTCGCCAAAGAAGGTGGTGAACGTATTCCAAGGCCCGACATTGGCTACTGCGATGGGGACAAATTTATGGGAGAGGAAGGTTTCCGGCCTGTGGGTGCGGTGTTTAATCTTATGCTCACTGAAGAACATCCCGTTGCTTTCGCGGGCGAGCTAGATAATTGGCACGTGCATCATAACACCTGTGCAGGTGGCACTGTAGAAAATGCGGCCGATGTCAGTGCAGAGGTCGAGGTAACCGCAACGAGCGCAACCCCTGAGGAATGCGCAGCCGGCGGCGGCGTATTCGTACCGGTGATGCCGAGTTGGATGATGCACGCTTATGTGGTGCCTGAATTCGATCCCCAGGGTGGGGTGTTTTCCATGTTCAACCCCAACGTTTGGCCCCTCGCTTCCTCACCGGAAGACCTGCTCGAGATACGCACAATACGCGACGGAGAGACGATACCCGCGCCCATCATCAACTTCAGTTTCGGTAGCATTGAAGCTGAAGTGGGCGAGACCATCCGGTTCGGCAATGCTGATGGGGTGCCACATACTGTCACGGCAGGTTCGTCTATTGATCCTCGCCCAGGTGAGTTCGACAGCGGCGTACTAGGCACTGGAGGAATATACGACATCTCTTTCGATGAGCCAGGGAATTACCAAATCTTCTGTGCCTTACATCCCGAGATGCAAGCAACGGTAGTGATCAACTAGCAGCTCGATGTCTAATTGGGGAGGGTGAGGAGTAAGTTTTTCACCCGCTCCAGCAAATGCTCGGCCCATTTTCCGAACCAGATGAATGCGGTGGTCCCATATTCCTTGGCTGGCTAGACTCCTGCCCGGAGTGCGATTATCCTTGCAACCAAGCGACTTCTAACAATAAGTTACTTCGGAGTAACAGCCATGATTTCCCAAAAGCTTCCTGTAATCTACGCCGCTCTTGCATTGCTTGGGTGTAGTTCTTTTGTGCTGGGGCAACAGTCAACGCAAAAGTGTCAAGATCTTGCGTCTTTGAACCTGTCCAATGGGGATATCACGATCGCTGAGATAGTGGGTGAAGGTGAATTCGATGAGGCAAGGGGTAACTTTGGATCGGTGCCAGAATTCTGTCGAGTCGGAGCCACAATGAGTCCAAGTACCGACTCTGATATTAAGATGGAGTTATGGTTACCTACCCAAAACTGGAATGGAAAGTATGTTGCCGTTGGCAATGGAGCCTTTACGGGCAATGTTCGTCACAGTGCTTTGGTTCAGCCACTTTCTCGCGGCTATGCTGCAAGCTCCACCGACACAGGACATCTTGGGAACACTGCGAGCTTTGGCCTAGGACATCCTGAAAAAGTGATAGATTTTGGTTGGCGCTCTGTTCATGAAATGAATGTGACCTCCAAACGAATCATTGCCGCTTTCTACGATGACGAGCTTCGCTATTCATACTTCACTGGTTGCTCGGCTGGAGGGCGTCAGGCGATGAAAGAAGCACAGCGGTTTCCAACTGATTTTGATGGCATAGTCGCAGGAGCGCCAGGAGCGGACTGGACCGGCAGGGCGGCAGCTTCTCTGCGTATCGCAACACACCTGCGGGGAAATGTATCCGCGCGTCTTCTGGAGGCCGACCGGGAACTTGTATACAGCGCTGCAGTCGAGGCTTGTGATGCCAACGATGGTTTAGTTGACGGCTTAATAGGAAAACCGGACCAGTGCGATTTTGATCCTACCGTATTGCAATGTTCTAGCAATACCCGTGCTCAGTGCTTACGGCCTGAACAGGTTAACACTGTCAAAATGATCTATGATTCTCCTGTTAATCCAGTCACGGGGCGCGCTATTACGGGCTTGCTGCCAGGCAGTGAAATGGGCTGGACTGACCTAGGATGGACGCAGTCGGCTCGCGCAACTGGGCTTGATCAATACCGTTACCTTGTTTACGGTGATGAAGGTTGGAATATCGATCAGTTCGAATTCGAGACCGACATTGTCAAGGCGGAACAGACAGACAACGATACCTTGAACGCACTTGATCCCGATTTAAGCGAGTTCTTTGGCAGTGGAGGTAAACTTATCTCCTATCATGGTTGGAGTGATCCCCAAATCTCACCCGCGAATGCTACCCAGTACTATGAAAGGGTGGTCCAAACATTTGGAAGTAGGGAGGCATTCCACGACTCGTATCGCTTGTTTATGGCGCCGGGGATGGGTCATTGTGCCGGTGGTCCGGGGCCAAACAGTTTTGATTCGCTTTCTGCCCTGGAGGCTTGGGTGGAGCAAGATGATGCACCGGAAAGCATTACCGCGGTGCACCGTGAAAATGGGGAAGTGGATCGCAGCAGACCCCTGTGTCCCTATCCGGAAGTGGCTGCCTATACTGGGTCAGGCAGTATCGATGAAGCGGAAAATTTTGTGTGCCGGGCTCCGTAACTGAAACATTAGCTCGGTATTTCAGGTTTTTGCTTGCTAATGTAATCAAGCTGCGTCCATAAGCTCTGTCTTTAACAATTTACCTACTGTTTTTTTAGGAAGAATCAATGTTTGCTATTTTGAATGGAATCCGGGTGCTCGATTTAACATCTGTAGTATTGGGTCCCTACGCAACCCAAATGCTTGGCGATTTTGGTGCCGAAGTTATAAAAATAGAAAGTACAGAAGGAGATATGTTTCGTGCCGTGCGTCCCGGTCGGTCAGAGCAGATGGGAGCTGGATTCGTGAATTGTAATCGTAACAAACAATCCATGGCGCTAAATCTTAAGAGTGATCGGGGCAAGAATATTTTTTATCGACTGGTCGAGACCGCGGACGCAGTTGTTCACAACATGAGAACCAAGACGGCAGTTAAGTTGGGTATTGGTTACGAAGACGTGAAGGCACGGAATCCAAAAATAGTCTATTGCAATGCCCAGGGATTTGGAGAGAAAGGGCCTCTGGCGGACGTACCCGCGTATGATGATATTATTCAGGCAGCGTCGGGCCTAGCTTATGTAAATGCCGATGAAGAAGGACGACCGCGTTATTTGCCCACTATCGTTGCAGACAAGGTGGCTGGCCTTCAGCTAACAATCGCCGTATTGGGGGCCCTGCTGCACAAGCAGAGCACTGGGATGGGATGTGCAGTAGAAGCACCTATGTTTGAGGGAATTGTTTCGTTTTTAATGGCTGAACAAATGGCCGGGCAGAGTTTCGTGCCGAGCATGGGAGGTACAGGATACGACCGTTTGAATGCTCCGTATAGGAATCCTTTCCCAACTGCTGACGGTTATATCGCGCTGTTACCATATAGTAAGAAAAACTGGATAGATTTTTTTCACTTGGTGGGGCGGCCGGAATTGGCCGAGTTAGAGATTGTCACTGATGCTGTTAAGCGCAGCGAAAACATCAACACGTTATACCAAATGATTCATGAGGTTACTCCAGAGAAGACTACGGACGAATGGTGTGAGCTATTAAGAAATGCCGATATTCCTCATACCAAGGTCAATTATCTCAATGAGCTTCTGGAGGACGAGCATCTTAATGCGGTTGGTTTATTTGAAGAGTATGATCATCCTAGTGAAGGGCGGATGCGTGTTGTGAGGTCTCCGTTTATGATGCAAGGGGTTGAGCATAAGGCCGATCAGCCTACACAGTTGTTAGGGCAAGCTAACGAGAAAATACTTGCCGAGCTTGGAATTGATCGACAGGAAATGGAACAACTAAAGGAAGCAGGAGTTATAGAATATAGTTAATCGTAGTATGCACTCATGAGGGGGAACAAAATTCATGACCAATAGCGTTGTTGACTTTGATCCGCACACTCGCATTCACGCGAGTAGCCAGCTTTATTTATTGTCACTTTTCCTGTCATAGAGATATATTTATAGCATTGCTATAAATGGATCAAATTCGGGCAACAGAAGAACTTAAAAGAGAGTACAAAAAATGACGATTCTCAAGCATTTTATTCATACCCAGGTGCGATTCCTTCTATTCTTGCTTCTCTCACTGGGGTTCGTATTAAAAGGTAATGGCCAGGTGCTGGAAGGTCCTGACCCTCATCAGATGGAAGATGCGCCTGACTTGGGATTCAAAGCCGTTGCGCACGGCCTAGAAATTCCTGCAGATGTAGAAATGGGTGCTCCTTCGAGTGTGGTGTGGACCAAGGAGAACCATTTGGTGGTTTTCAACCGGGGACCTAATCCGTTAATGGAATTTGACGCAGAAGGGAAGTTCGTGCGTAGCTGGGGACAAGGCGACTATGTTCGACCTCACGGCATGCGGCTTGATCCCGATGGAAATATCTGGACTACGGACGTAAATGGTCACACCGTAAGAAAAATGAACTTGGCGGGCGAGGTGCTGCTGACTTTGGGGAAGTTCGGGCAGCCAGGAGAGCCTGAGGATGGATTATTGTTTGAACCAACAGACCTTACCGTCAACGACGAAGGCGAGGTCTTTATTTTGGTCGGCCACGGACGCGGTACCCCGCAGCTACTTAAATACAATCACCATGGGGAATTCATTAAGAAGTGGGGAGGGGCAGGTACAGGTCCGGGCGAGTTTGATACACCTCATTCCATAGTTGTTGACCAGAGGGGTCAGATCTATGTTGCTGATCGCCAGAACCGCCGTATTCAGATATTCGACGACGAAGGCGGGTATATAAGAGAGTGGGCATATAAGGGTTTGCCCTGTGGTTTACATTTCACTCCGGATTACCAGCTCTACATGGTGAGTGGTTTCGCCGGGGAGATTCTTAAACTGGACGGAAACGGTAATGCTATCGCAGCTACCGGCGAACCTGGCAAGAAGTTGGGGGAATTCGGGGAGGCGCATTATATGACTATCGCTCCCAGCGGTGATATTTTTGTGGCGGATACTGTCAAGCCAGATCTACATAGGTTCATCCAAAGATAGCGATTTAGCTTGAAGTAAAATTACACTTGAAAAAATCCGACGAAGGCGTAGGTTTGACAGACTAGTTCTCCTAGGATCGGATAAGAAGAACCACGTTAGACGAATAATCGAATTCAAAAGATGGAGGCTTACGTGAACAGAAAATTCCTATCGCAATTAGTTATAACTGCTGCGGGCTTATTACTTGCCATGATGCTGTTTGCCCAATCTTCCGAGTTTCCTCGTACGGAGTACGACCACCCGGACCTGCAGGGCATCTACACTTATAGAACACTAACACCCCTGAATCGTCCTCGCGAATTAGAACATCTAGAAGTGCTAACAGCTGAACAAGCGGCAGAATGGGAAGATTTTGAAAACCGACGCCAGAACAGGGACCTAATCATCGATTCCGTAGGCGGTGCCGGTTATCCTCCAGGCGTCATATCCTATAACAATTTCTGGTATGAGCGAGGAGTGAAAACCATCTCCGACCGAAGAACTTCACTTATCTACAATCCTCCCAACGGCCGCATGCCTTCATTAAACGCCGCAGGTCGGGAGCGTTCCAGGATTAGGGCAGAGAATCGCAGACTCAGTGCCGGGCCCGAAGCTAGAACTCTAGCGGATCGGTGTCTGATGAGTGGAGGTGCGGGGCCACCTCTGGTACCTGGAGCATACAACAACAACATACAGATTGTGCAAACTGAAGATCATGTCATGATTCTCAGTGAACAGATTCACCGAGCACGAATTATCCGCTTTGGCGACGAACATCAGACGCGTCACGTCAAGTGGGATGGTGACTCTATTGCTCGTTGGGATGGTGATACTTTGGTGATCAGTACGCAACATTTTTACTATCATGACAACGGGCGAGGTGCCTCGAAGCAGATGAAGTTGGAGGAGAGGTTTAGTCGTGTAAACGGCGATACCTTGGAGTACGACTTCACCATCGAAGATCCCTTGTCCTGGGATCAAAGCTGGTCGGCAAAATTTCCCATGAGACGTATTGAAGATCCGATCTATGAATATGCCTGTCATGAGGGCAATTATGGTCTACCAGGAATTTTAGCTGGCTGGCGCCGCTACGAATCGATGGGCATGAATGGAAACGGCACGCCCAAGGAGTAGCTGTTAGGAAATGAAGAGGGCAGGGCGAACCTATACCCTGCTTTTCTGTATTGGGGTATTCTTCGAGCCGGTTTATGATTAAAGTCTTTCCTGCTTTTATTTTTTTAATAACTTTCTTTATCGGACTGGCTTCGACTCAGGCACAGGAAACTGACCTTAGCAGAGTGATCGACATGCACGTGCATGCCGGGCCAGATTCTCGACCGCGGGCCATGAATGACTTTGAGGCTGCTCGCATGGCACGAGATGCCGGGTTAAGAGCCATAGTACTTAAAAATCATTTCACCATGACTGCTGATCGTGCCGCACTCGCCATGGCACAGGTCGAAGGGTTGGAGATATTCGGCGGAGTAGCGCTTAACCGGGCGGTAGGGGGCATCAATCCGGAAGCCGTGCGCCAGTTAGTAGCGTTCGATGGAGGTCGAGGGAAGGTAGTATGGTTACCTACATTTGATGCGGAGTTTTATGTTAAGCGGGCCGGTACCGGCGATACCTATGTCAGTGTTATGGAAAATGAGAGTCCGGTAGCTGATCTTCTGCAAGTATTTCAGATTATTGCCGAGAATAGCCTGCTACTGGCTATGGGTCATTCGGCTCCAGAAGAGGTTTTGGCTCTGATTCCCATAGCTAAACAGCAAGGGGTTGAACAAATCTTGGTTACTCATGTATTTGGACAGGAAGCGACGGCACAGCAGATGCAGCAAATGGCCGATGCTGGAGCCAAGATGGAGTTGGATTGGTTGGCTGCCTATACGGATCCCGGATTATTACGAGACTATGCGGCAGCGATTCAGTCCATAGGCGCCGAACACTTTATTATTTCCTCAGATTTTGGCCAGGCCGGAAACCCGGATCATGCCACGGGGATGAAACAATTTATAAAGGCGCTAACTGAGGTTGGTATTAATCAAACTCAACTCGGAATGCTAGCCGAACAGAACCCAGCCACACTGCTGGGGTTAGATTAACCGACGCTATTCAAAAGCCCTAAAAATTTGATGGCGACTACTACACTACTAACAGGTAAGTACAATGACTACACCTAAGCAAATAGCATCTTTCGTTTCTCTTGCGTTACTTGTTTTTGCGTCTACGTCTGTAGAAAGTCAGCAAATTACCTCGGAGCAGGTGGATCTTATGGTTACCCAATTATCCAATTGGGGCCGCTGGGGTTCTGACGACCAGCTCGGCACACTTAATCTGGTAACAAAGGAGAAGCGTCTCGCAGCTTCGAAGCTAGTAGAACACGGCGTGTCTGTTTCAATGGCGCAAGATTTGATCACCGAAAGAGCGGTGGATAACGGTAATCCGTTCGAACATTCTATGGAGGTGCAGCCCAGTGACAATAATCCATGGGCTGTAGATAGAGTTGGTGTCCGGTTTCATGGGCTCGTCCATTCCCACATTGATTCGCTGTGCCACCATCACTACCAGGGTAAGTACTACAATAATCGGTCAATCGCTGATGTCACCGAGTCAGGTTGTAATGCTGGGTCCGTCATGACCATGGTCGATGGTATCTTCACCCGAGCAATCCTGATGGACATTCCGCGGTTAAAAGGTCAGGAATGGTTGGAGCCAGGCTACGCTGTAACGGTGGCTGATCTTGAATCATGGGAAGCGGAGACTGGATTGCGGGTGGGTAGTGGGGATGCTGTTTTGTTGAGAACTGGCCGCTGGGCACGCAGAGATGCTCTGGGGCCCTGGGCCAGAGAGGGATTCGCTGGTTGGCATGTATCCACTGTAGAATGGTTAAAGGAAAGAGATGTGGCAATCATCGGGTCTGATGCGGCTTTGGATGTCTCTCCGTCTGGGGTGGAAGGTGTAGGTTCACCGGTTCATATGCTAGTTCTAGTGGCTTTGGGTATGCCCATTTTGGATGCCATGAACCTCGAGGCCGTCGCTGAAAAGGCAGTGGAGCTCAACAAATGGGAATTCCTCCTCACAGCTGCACCTTTGCGAGTAAGAGATGGAACAGGTTCGCCACTCAATGCTATAGCTACTTTCTAAGGCGATAATTTAACTTTAGTAATTTGAAAGTTCCTATTCAGCGAAAAACCCCGCAGTTGTCTGCTGCCTAAATTGTATCTCTTTCAGCCCGTTCTTCTTGAAATATTCGTCCATCAGGCGTAGTTTCCAGAGCTACATAAAAGTTTTTAACTACTGTTACTTGTTCTCCTTTAAGAAAAAGAATGGAGGTTTGAATGACGATTCCAAGATCTCAAAAAATAAGCGCATGGATAGTCTTGCTGGGGGGTATTATCTTTTCTCCATTGACCATTGTGGCGCAGTCCTCATCTGATAGTCCTACCTTGCCGCGTCTTGAGAATGGTCGTCCTGATATGCAGGGTACTTGGGACTTTCGCACAATCACCCCGCTCCAGCGGCCCTCTAGCCTAGAAGGGCAAGAGTTCCTTAATGAGGATGAGTTTGAGGAATTCGAGGATGCCGAATTGGTGCGCCGTGATAGGGATAATTTCACCGATACCACGACTACTGGGGATTACAATCAGTTCTGGTACGATCGGGGCGAGGAACTTCTCGATGACATGCGTACTTCCTTGATTACTGATCCTCCCGACGGTCGCATACCACCATTAACAGAAGCAGCACAGGATCGAAATAGCTCCAGAAGAGCAGCAGCTCGCCTGGCCGAGGGTATTGAGGCAAGGCCGTTGGCAGAACGATGCATCATGGGTTTTAACTCAGGGCCTCCAATGATACCTAGCGCCTATAACAACAATGTTCAAATAGTGCAGACTGACGACCATTTCGTGATTCATAATGAAATGATTCACAATATAAGACCAGTACGGTTAACTGATACCGAACATCGCGACGTGCCGCGAAAATGGGAAGGTGATTCTGTCGCAACCTGGGAAGGTGATACGCTAATCGTTGAGACTAGGAACTTTGCCAGAGCTACTGCGTTCGGTAACTCCAGTTCCAACATGCTTTTAATCGAGAAATTCTGGTTGATGGACGCAGATACGCTTGGCTACGAATTTACTATAAGCGATCCAGCTACCTGGACAGCACCCTGGACTGCGATGTTCCCTATGCGAAGAGCCGAATTGCCCATGTATGAATACGCCTGCCATGAAGGCAACTACAGCATGGCTGGAATACTAGGAGGCTGGCGCAGGCTTGAATCGCTGGGCCAACCTGGTCAACAATAATTAGAATTACTTACCCGAAGATAAAGAAAGCCAGAGTTACTAGTGTAGCTCTGGCTTTTTTAGTGCTGTCTCTTAGTTCTTTAACCTTGCGCTAGTCAATTTTGCTATTGCTGACAGCGTGGTCTGTGCAGCGTTCAGGCCCAGTCTAAAATCTTCATCATCGAAAGTAGTCCAGACATCCAGGGGTGTATGCCAGGTCGGGTTCCATCCAGCGCCGGTATGAGCGCCTCTTTCGTTCTCTCTGAGGCTTATAGAAGGTACCTGGTTCATGAACGGGGTTGAATCTGTATTAGTCATATGAGGACCAACTGTTGCTGGATAATCGGTATTGTATTCATCCGCAGCTGCCTTGAAAAAGAAAGCCAGCTCCATCGATTCTTCTGAAAGATCAGAATTAGACTGAAACTCTATGTTTACATCTGCTTCCGGGCGTTGATCCATACTAACGGTGCCATCGGCTCTCGGTGCACCATGATCCCAAAGCATCATGTCGTGTTGAATCATACCGAGCCACCTGGGTTCCGGGTATTGTCCCGAGCCGGGAGGATTTTCAATGCCTTGTAAGTCCTTGCGCTGCTCAACATAGGCTTCGGAGCCGTTCAGACCGGTTTCTTCGTTGTTCCACAGCGCGAATCGAATGGAAACCTCTGTTTCCACATCACTGGCACTGAAGATTCGTGCAAGCTCCATAACAAGGGCAGTACCCGAACCATCATCGTTTACTGCCTGGTTAACTCCGTGTCCGTCCATGTGTGCACCGACTATATACATCTTGTCAGGGTGAGTAGTACCAACCTTTGTGCAATACACTTCAGAGCGAGGGCCGTTTACGGGTTCTTCTTTGTTTAAGTTACGAATCAGTTCATCAGGTTGAGCCATTAAATCACGGTTAACCCCGGTCGGTGCCCGGTATCCATATATTGAAGCTCCACCAGGACCAACGCCGTTTCGTCCTACCGATCCTCCGGTTGGCGTAGTTAAGTCTCTGGGTTCATTGGACAATGGTCTCCTGGTTCGAGGAGGTCGTGGTTCAGGATCAAAGACATAATGCAGGCGTTCGGGAGAGCAGCCTACTGCTTCTAACTGTAGTTCAATCCAATCGACTGCTCTGCGATTACGCTCGGTACCCTGGCGTCGATCGCCGAATTGGGTTAGGCCCCGGATAGCAGTTTTGTAGGTTTCGAGGTCCAGTCGGTTTACCAGTTCACGCACGGGATCCCCATTATCCTGCCCTTGAGAAATGGAACCAGTTACCAGCACTGTTAGAGTGAACATACCTAGTTGCAAGAAACGGAATTTACTACACATAGAGTTCTCCTAAGTAATAAACCGGTTTTGCGGGCAGCATAAGCAAGCTTGGCCTTTGAGTCCAGTTGATGAATAATCGGGTGCTTAAGGTTGTTCTAAAGAATATAGAGCTTGTGGGATAGGAAAAACCATGAATTGGGAAGCAATTGGTGCGGTTGGCGAACTAATAGGTGCCATGGCAGTGGTAATCACATTGGTATTTCTTGGCTTGCAGGTTCGGCAAAGCATTCGCACCATGGCAGAATCAAATCGACTAGAGCGGGCAGCTGCGATAGATAGGCATGCAGATTCCATAAGCCGCTGGCGCGGGCGCCTTATGGAGAATGCAGACTTGGCTACCATTTGGTTGGCTGCATACAATAATGGCGACTTAAGTGAGATAGAAATATTACGCCTCAATAATCTTTGGGTAGACTTTGTGAATACTCAGAGAGCTAATTATGGTAGGGCCAAGACTGTTGGGGACGAGGGTTTGGCCAGGCAAGCTGTAGTCAGTGTGGTGATGGAAGTTACAGCTTCAGAAATGTTAAAAACTTTGTGGGAGCAGACTCATTCGATGGTGGGATTGGCGTCACCAGAATTTGTAAAAGAGGTAGATCGAGGAATCAGCGAGGGTAACTTGGAAGAACTGGTGACTTTTAAAGAGATGACCATCAACTCCAGAAAACGATCAAAACAAGCAACGGATTTCATGAAAAAATAGTAGAAATGGAACTGGATTTATTTCATACAACGCAATTAAATGTTGGAAGAGGAGAAAATGAATAGAAGACAGTTTTTGAAAGCCGGCTCATATCTGAGTGCCGCTTATGCGCTACCACTAACGGTTTCCAAGCAATTATTTGCCGCTAATTTGCCCGCTGACCTTGTAGATTTTACGGCTACCGATCTATCTATTGCGATACGGGACAAGCACACAAGTTGTACCGAAGTTATGCAGTCTTACCTGCAGCATATACATACCTATAACCCGGTGTATAACGCCATAATTAGTATGTTGGACGATGACGAGCTGATTAGACAGGCAAGAGAGGCCGACAACTCACTGGCCCGAGGTGAGTACAGGGGGTGGATGCACGGCATACCGCACGCTGTCAAAGACCTGACCCCGGCGGCCGGATTGCGTTACACAAGTGGTTCGCCTATGTATGCCGATAGGATTGCAGAAAATGATAGCGATCTAGTGGCGCGTATTCGAAACGCTGGAGCGATATTTATCGGGAAGACCAATACACCAGAATTTGGCCTCGGTTCGCAATCGTACAACTCCATATTCGGAGCTACGGGTAGTGCTTGGAATCCAGAACTCACTTCCGGGGGGAGCAGCGGTGGAGCAGCAAGCGGTCTTGGCACTCATATGTTGCCCGTTGCCGATGGCAGCGACATGATGGGCTCGCTTCGCAATCCCGGAGCCTTCAATAACGTTATCGGATTCCGACCCAGCGTTAATGTTATGAGTACTAACAATTCCGGAGCGAGAGCTTTGTCCACATCCGGTCCAATGGGACGTAATGTTACAGATACCATTCGCTTCTTACAGACCATCGCGGTAAAGGAGATAGCAGAACAGCACAACCCTATGGATTTACATGATGTTCGAATTGCTTGGCTCGGTGATCTGAATCGCTACTTAGCGATGGAGTCGGGCATATTGAATCTGTGCGAGACTAGTCTCTCTTCGTTGTCTAGTGCTGGCGCCAATGTCGAGACCACTCACCCAAATTTCATGATGTCAGACCTTTGGTTCTGTTGGACCACTCTTCGACATTTGGGTCGAGCAAGTATGAAATCGTTTTACGATGATCCGCAAACCAGAGCCCAGCTAAAACCTGAATTGATTTGGGAAATCGAAGAGTCAATGCGTTTGACAGATAGTGATCGATCCCAGGCGAACCTGATTCGCGCTAATTGGTACAGCGAGTTAAATCGTTTGTTCTCACGCTACGATTTTTTAGCTTTGCCGACAGCCCAGGTGTTTCCCTACTCGAAAGATCAGACTTGGCCGAGAGAAATTAACAATCGCACTATGGATACCTATCATCGCTGGATGGAAGTTGTCATTCTTGGAAGTCTCGGCGGTATTCCGGTAATCAATGTTCCTGTGGGATTTGATCCCTTGGGTCGACCGATGGGTATGCAGATCATGGGAAACTTTGGTGAAGACCAGAAGGTTCTGGAATTTGCCTTGGCTTATGAACAAACTACTAATCATTTGGAAAAGCGCCCAAAACTGGTTTCAGCTGTCTAGCTTAGTTGCCAGTTCTCCTTAATCTAGAAAAATGAAGTAACAGCGAGAAAGGTACCTAATTCCTTATCCATGAAATTTATATTAATAACTGCATGCTGTTTAATTACTACCAACTGCGTTGCTCAGGAAGTCAACCTAGACCAGCTTAGATTGCCTGAAGGCTTTTCAATCTCTGTTTATGCCGATGTGGAAAATCCCCGGCAATTGGCTTTGGGCTCGAATAACACAGTTTTTGTAGGTAACCTGCGTGGTCGTGTGTACGCGATAATCGATAGTAACGGTGATGGTGCGGCGGAGCAGGTCAATACTATCGCTGAAGGCCTTAATTCGCCAAACGGTGTCGCCTATTACGAAGGGGACCTCTATATCGGCGAGATAAATCGTATATCCAAAATACGCGATATTAACTCGAAGCTGAACACTCTGAATCAAACCGAAACTCTTAACGATTCCCTACCTAATCGCAGACATCACGGGTTTAAGTTTCTGCAGGTAGGACCTGACGGCAAAATGTATTTACCAGTGGGTGCTCCATGTAATGTTTGTGAGGGAGAAGAAATATTCGCCACTTTGCTAAACATGGATCTAGATGGTAGCAATTTAGAAATCATTGCAAAGGGCATTCGTAATACTGTTGGATTCGACTGGCATCCCGTTACGGGAGAAATCTGGTTTACCGACAACGGCCGCGACATGATGGGGGACGATCTTCCAGCTTGTGAAATAAACCGGATTAGTAAGTTTGGCCAGCACTTCGGTTTTCCCTATATCCATCAGGGAGATTTGCCGGATCCAAATTTCGGCCGTGGCAAACATTCTGATGACTTTGTACCTCCAGTATTGAAGCTGGGAGCACACGTTGCCCCTCTGGGGATGGTGTTCTATCGTGGCGACTCGTTCCCCGAGAGTTTTAATAACACCCTTTTCTGGGCAGAACACGGCTCTTGGAATCGCAGGGCGAAATCTGGTTACCGCGTAATGATGGGTCGTATCAGTGATGATAATTCCAGGATCACTGAAAATGCACCCTTTGTTAATGGTTGGTTGCAGGGGCAAAGTAATTGGGGACGACCGGTCGATGTTCTCAATATGCCGGATGGTTCAATACTAATCTCTGACGACATGGCAAATGTCATCTATCGCGTTACTTACGATGGTTAGGATGATAATAAGGAGTTAATTATGAATTACACAAAACATCTTCGTGTTCTCGCGTTCGGTTTGACCGCTACTTTTCTTTTTCTGATTAACCCCAAGCAGCGAGACATCCAGGCCCAAGATGATGGCCCCTTTGTTTCACAACAACAGTACGAGCGTTGGCAGGAGGAACTTTCAAATTGGGGGCGCTGGGGTCCAGATGATGAACTGGGAGCCCTTAACTTGATTACCGCTGAAAAACGCCGGGAGGCAGCCTCTTTGGTGAAGAGTGGGGTTACGGTTTCTCTAGCTAGAACGGCAGATATGGTAGAGAGTATCGACAATCCCTGCCCGATAGAGTGGGAAATGATCAATGCCAGCCCGGGCGGCGCCAGTGATCGAATTATCTATCGTTGCATCCATGGCGCAGGTACTACTCATATTGACGGTTTCGCACACCGCTTTTTCGACGGCAAGATGTGGAATGGTGTAGAAATGGCGAACACGGTAACCATGGAGGAGGGCGCCAAGGTTAATGATGTGCTTACCATGAAAGACGGAATTGTTACGCGAGGAGTGTTGTACGATATTCCTAAGTTAAAAGGAGTAGATTACCTCGAAACTGGCTATCGCATCACCGTAGCAGATCTAGAAGCCTGGGAAGAATTGTCAGGCGTTAAAGTTGGCTCTGGAGATGCCATGTTATTGCGTTGGGGCAGGTGGGTACGCCGCGAATTGGATGGCACGTTTGATACTTGGGCAGAAGCCGCTGGATTTGACAACATGGTTATACCCTGGCTAAGAGAGCGAGACATTGCCATTCTTGGATGGGAGGCACCAGGATACACTCCACGACCGGAAGGTGACCTACCTACTCTGGCATTACATGATTTTGCTCTCACAATGCTGGGCGTTCACTTAATTGATCGGTCCGATTTGGATGCTTTAGCGACAATGGCTGAGCAACAGAATCGGTGGGAATTTATGTTAACTATTGCACCACTACCCATTCCAAATGGCACTGGGTCGCCCGTAAATCCAATAGCGGTATTTTAATTTGTTAAGGAATTAGACATGGCCCCAACTCGAAGAGAATTTATTAAGCACGCGGGTATGACAGTTGCCACCGTAGGTGGTGTTGCAAATAAATTTGCCGCCGCCCAGGTCGCTTCTCCAGAGAATAAAAAAGTGCAAACAGATGTCTTAGACATCGGTTACGAAGAGCATGGGCCGTCCAATGGCTTCCCGGTAATCCTACTTCACGGATTTCCATATGATGTTCGTTCCTTTGATGGCGTATCGACGCCTCTGGCTGAAGCTGGTTACCGTGTGCTGTTACCTTATTTAAGAGGTTACGGGTCTACCCTGTTTCGTGATCCCGATGTGCCTCGTACAGCAGAGCAAGCAGCTATTGCCCAAGATTTGTTAGATTTTGCTAATGCACTAGGGCTTGACCAATTTGCTACGGCGGGGTTCGATTGGGGTAACCGGGCTGCCTGCATAACTTCAATACTGCATCCGGATAGGGTTCGCGGCCAGGTGGCATGTGGAGGTTATTCGGTCCAAGACACTATCACTCCTGGCAATCCAGCTCCGGCTAGGTTCGAAGCACTGCTCTGGTACCAGTGGTACTTCAATACTGAACGCGGCATCGCGGGATTGCAGAATAACAGGCATGATATTATACGTTATTTGTGGGACACCTGGTCTCCAGGGTGGCAATACAGTGATGAGGACTATAACCGGTCAGCATCCTCTTTCGATAATCCAGATTTCGTCGATGTAGTAATTCACTCCTACCGGCACCGTCATATAAACGCCCCCGGAGAAGAGCGTTTCATTGGGATTGAGCGCCGATTAGCGGAGCGCCCGGTAATAAATGTGCCCGCAATCGTTCTACGTGGGGCAGATAGTGGCTTTGGGCCGCCATCGAGCAATCCGGCTGGTGACCAGGCCAGATTCAGTGACCTGCGGGCAAGGCGAATCGTTAGCGGCGCAGGCCATGATCTGCCGGCGCACCGACCCGACGTTGTTGTGGAGGCGTTGCTGGAATTACTCGCCTAGTGGTGGAAACAAGAATTAGACTGAGTGTTAACAATTGGATACGCAGACTACTAGGAATTACTGGCCAAAAGCTGCTGATCAGAAATTTGCTTAGCAGATAATGCCGGTTGCCTTTTCCATTTTTCCCGAGGAGGGTTCTCAGACTACTGCTGAGCAGCCTGCTTCTCTAAGTTACGCGCGACACTCAGGATGTTAAGTAGGCCGTAGTTGCCTTCGTGACAGGCAAACTCATAGATGGGTTGATCACCGCGAACCATTGGAAAGGAGACTCCCCAGGGACGTTCCCATGTAGTGCCATCGTCCACTGTGAATTCGTATAACAGCATATCCTCTTCAGTACGCGTGAAGCGTTCCGTTAGTGCTAGGTTTACATTCGATCGGCGAAAGCTTGATTTTGGCGAAAAATTGGTTGATTCGACTACGAGTGTATTTCCGTCCCAGTGGCCGCGAGGATCTCCGTGCCACTGAGTGATTGAATCTGGTAAATGGGATCGCCCATCAAGCGGAATAATGCGAACATCGTGTACCATCTCGGTATAAATCATCACATGTTCAGGTGTCTGAACTATCTTGATATTATTATTATAAGCCTGTGGCAACATTCCTTGTGGCGTACCCCAGGTGATGCAACGCTCTGTTAACGACCGATCGGTCCAGCTATCTGCCGGGCCGCGCTGTTCCCTTGCTTTAGCGGCTGCAGAAGCACGCTTTCGAGCTGCTTCTGTGTAGGGTGGAATGCGGCCAGATTCCGGATTAATCACCAATGAAGTTCTTCCTGATGGGACAACATTAGAGCCATAGTCAAGATCGCTAGGATCATGGACGGATGGGCCGCCGCGGCCTGAATCCAGTGGTCTGCCATCTGTCCGGGCAGCGCTGGCACGTTCGTAAGCTCTAATTTCTTCAGGGGTGAGAAACGGTTTGTCAGCAAACCGTTCCGGTCGCTCCAACGGAGTAATGGTACGACGATCCCAGACACCCTGAATGTTAGGATGCCCCCATGCCGTTTTTTCTATCAGATAGCTGCCTCGGTTCTGGTTTATTGATTGCGAGTAGGTAGAAATAGATGTAAATGCCAGCACAACAGCGGTACTCGCGACCGTGAGAATACGGTTTATTATCATTCTCGCCTCCAGCCTCTATAGCAACTGTTTAAGTTTTACATATTTCATAGGTAATGTGCTAGTCGAATGCGAAACACCCAGGCTCCTCTTTCAGAAGCCGCCCGGACTCGGTTAGCTGAGCGCTGATAGCGAGGACCATCTTTTGAGTCTCACCTGGATGGATCATCATGTAGAATAAATTATTTCTTAAAAACGATGTTCTGCGAGTACTCGTTCGTTGAAAGTTATGCCAAAGCCTGGGCTATTGCTTATATTTATCGCACCATTAACGAATCTTTCATTGGGGACCACTAGATTAGATCGCCAGGGTTGTTCTCCCCACTGATATTCGAGTATCTCGAAGTTTGGTAGAGCGGCACATAATGCTACAGAAGCCGCGGTAGATACTGGACCGCTGGGATTGTGGGGCGAAACTTTGACTCCGTTAGCCTCCGCAACAGCAGCAATTCGGAAAGCTTCCAGTAATCCGCCGCAATGTTTTATGTCAGGCATAATTATGTCCACCGCGTTTTCTTCGCACAACGGCGCGAACCCTTCGACACCGAACAAAAATTCCCCGCCAGCCAATGTCTGTGAAATCGATTCATGGATTCGTCTAGTATTTGTTGTTTGGGTAGGAGCAATAGGTTCTTCATACCAGGAGAGGTTGGCGGGTAACAGTTGCTGCGCAACGCTGATAGACAATTCCACATCGAAAAAGCTATGGGCATCGATCTTAATAGCTATATCATCGCCAACGGCTTCCCGCATCGCAAATACGCAATCCACACCAAGTTGACGTGCTGAAGAGATTTCATTTGCTGCCGCGGTGAGGGGAGGGAAGCCATCGAAGGGAGCCGCTTTGATAGCTTTGAAGCCATCAGCTACAGCTTGTCGGGCTTTCTCAGCAAACCCTTCCGGCGTTCGATTCGAGGTAGCCCGATTGATGTTTGCGTAAACGGGCAATGAGTCTCGGAGCTTTCCTCCAAACAATTGGTACACCGGCACATTAAGAGTTTTCCCCACGATATCCCATAATGCTTGTTCAATAGCGCTGAATGCAGTCGCTACAGCTCGGTTACCAGAGGAAGCCCTTGGCCATCCTTTTGTTCGATATAGGTTGATATCGAAAGGGGACTGGCCCTCTACCAGCCGAAAGAACGAATTCAGTTCATTGAGTTCGCTGCGCCGGCCCAACGATGCTTCACCCAGGCCCGTAACACCATTACTTGCTGTTAGGAGTACGAATATCCATTTTGTTCTTTGTGTAACATTCACTACGATCACTTCTAAGTCAGTAACGATAACTTCGTGATCAAGGGGAGAATTCTGTGCATAGATATTCGTCAACGGCGTCAAAGTCGCGCTACCCAAAACTAATCTAGAGAAGTTTGTTAAGAACTGACGGCGAGGAAGTTGAGACGCGGGCATTTCGTGAGTTTTACTGTCGCGGCACTTTCATCGTTGAGCTTCACGCTCCCAGTAGCGCCCTATATCTTCACCGAGGGTGATATCTGCACCCAAACTTTCTAGATGCTCGGCGATGTGAGGCAAAGTCTGTAATGATCCGGCCCTATACTCGCCTTTCGAAGCTATCAACCAAGGGGTTTGCCCGCGATTATTTATGGCGTTTATGTTAGCTCCATTATTGACGAGGTAAGAAATCAATTCGGTACCTGCCAGATATACTGAGCCATGTAATGCTGTTTGATTGGCTACATTTCTGGCATTGATATCAATGCCCAGTGCTAAACATTGCCTCACAGCAGGTAAGGCGGCTTCTTGCAGCGCAATTATATTGTCTTCGAACCAACGTCGATTGTACTTGTCTTGTCCCTCGACGAAGTCTGCTCCTGCCGCGACCATTAACGGTGTGGTACCGTCGTCACTATTAATAAAGGGATCTGCTCCGCCGGCTACCAGGATATCCATTATCTGTACGTCGTTATAACCTGCCGCAAGGAAAAAAGGGGTAGCACCCAGTTTTTCTACCGATAGACCGTTGTCAATTAGGATGACACGGGAGAATACCGGCATGTTTCGACTTAGCTGTGCATTCGGATTAGCTCCAGCATCGAGTAAGGATTTAACTAATGTCCCCATCTGATGTTGCACGGCGGAGTGCAGGGCAGTGCGACCCGCTCCATCGAGGTTTGGGTCTGCACCTTGTGATAATAAGAACAGCGCCATATCCTCGTGGCCGCTGTCGATTGCAACCAGCAGGGCGGACGCTTGTGTGTTATATATGAATACTGCGCGCGCATTAGTATTGCCAGAGATGCCATCTGGAGCCGATTCATTTACATTGGCGCCCTTGTTCAACAAGATGCGGCCGATTTCAACGCTACCTTGCTGGGCTGCGAATAGGAGTGGAGTAAAATTGTTCACTGAACGGGCAGACACTTCCGCCCCATGTTCGACTAATAGTTTCACAGCTTCTATGTGTTGTCCGCCGACTGCGAGCATCAGGGCCGTATGTGTTTTCACGTTTTCTCTGGCGTTTGTATCGGCGCCTGCAGTTATCAATAAATCCATTATTTCTGTGTCACCCACATGGGCAGCTATCATCAAGGGAGTTTCACCGGTGTAACGGGACGCATTGACATCGGCATTTGTCTCTATCAGTAGCTTCGTTATGGCAAGATTCCTGTTAAGGCTGCTAAGGGACAGGGGCGTTACCCCATGGTCGTCAGCAGAATTGGCATCTGCTCCTGCTTCTAACAACAGCCGAGCAATGTCCAGATCATTTCGGTAGACGGCCCAATGAAGAGCGGTGGCTCCATCACCCATGGATTCATTTAAATCTACATTCTGATTTAAGAGTTGTTCAATAGCATCGCGGTTTTGATTTTTGGTCGCTTCGATCAAAGCTGTCTGCGCTGATACGAATGAACTAGCCGTTGCGACTATAAAAAAGCTGGAAACAACTGTGAGTCTAAAACGATTCATGCCGATCTTTGTGACTATTTACCAAAGGCTATTGCTGCATTATCAATGATTTAATTACGAAAACACTACCATTCCCGCTTTTGACATACAAGTAGGGACTGGCTATATTGCCGAGGGGAAAAAGCCTAAAAAAAGAACGGCTTAAGCAAACATTTAGATCTATATCAGAGCGAGTAAAGAGAACTGACCGGGAGACGTTACCCACCCAATAGAGTCGGGCGTACAGTCCTATCGGATTTTTTTAAGAGCACACAAAACATGCGCGAGAATACAAACTTGAGCAGAAAATCGTTTGTTATTTGGCCCAAAAAAGGTTTACCACTCTTTGTTATGGGGGTGGTGGTCGTTTATTTTCTGGGGCTAAGTTCTTCACAGAATTTCGCTCAGTCTAGAGCTGCAAACCAGGCTACCGAGTACCAGGAGATTCTCAATCAGTATTGTGTGGTCTGCCACAATGAGGGGTTGGCGAACGCAGGATTGGTCATTCCAGAATTAGCTCTTGAGTCTATCCCTGCTCAGGCTGAGACCTGGGAGAGGGTACTTAAGAAGCTGCATACCCGGACTATGCCACCCATCGAGATGTTGCGCCCGGATGAAGAGATTTACCACAGTCTCATTGCTTTTCTAGAAACCGCTATCGACAGCGCAGCAACAGCTGAACTGAACCCGGGAAGGGTACCAGCTTTCCACCGGCTTAATCGCAATGAGTATCGGAATGCCGTTCGCGATATATTTCATCTCGACTACGATGCTGCCATGTTGTTGCCGCCCGATGATTCCGGTTACGGCTTTGATAACATAGCTAACGTTCTATCAGTGTCGCCGATGCTTACTGATCGCTATTTAGATGCGGCACGCAAAATCAGTCGTTTAGTAGTCGGTGACATCGAACTAACACCCAATACTGAAATATTCGAAGTTGATAAGCTCCTTAGACAGGATGTGCGCGTCAGTGAAAATCTTCCATTCAGCTCTAGGGGTGGAATTTCCTTGAACCATTACTTTCCTGTCGACGGCGAATATGTGCTTCGTATTTTCTTCTTACGGACTTATAACGGAGTCATCAGAGGTCTCCACGAACCGAGTGAACTGGAAATCAGGCTCAACAGCGAACGGATTCAGACGATCAATGTCGGAAGACAATCCGCAGAAGAAAGAGGTAATGGTCCTGATGTAGAAGGACTGGAAGTACGATTTTTTGCGAAGGCAGGTCCTGCCACTTTGGGCGCAACTTTTGTAGATAACAGTTCCCTTGCCGAAGGCATGTTGCGTCCTTACTACCCTGTTACCAGCTACGAGTACGCTGGAGATAGAGTGGAGAAAACCGGTATTGCCAGACTCGAGCTACGAGGACCATATGGCGAATTGTCGCGCGGTGATACGCCAGCGCGCCGTAAGGTATTCAGTTGCCGACCAATCTCTCGCGAGACCCAGGATGAGGAAACTTGTGCTCGGCAGATAATTGAAGACATCGGTCGCCTAGCTTATCGCCAGACCTTGTCCGATGCAGAGCTGCAAACCCTATTGGGGGCCTATCGCACCGGCCGCGTTGTCAACGATTTTGATGCCGGAATCGAAATGGCCATACGCCGCATTCTGGTTAGTCCAGAATTTTTATTCAGGCAGCTGGAGGATCGAGGAATAGAAGATCCAGACATTGTCTATCAGATTTCCGACGTCGAATTGGCTTCAAGGTTGTCCTTCTTCCTATGGAGTAGTGTTCCGGATGAAGAGTTGTTGGATCTTGCTGAGAATAGGCAGCTACGAGGCCCCGAGGTACTTGAGAGGCAGATCGAGCGCATGTTGGCGGACAAAAAATCCGATGCACTTATCAATAATTTTACTGAGCAGTGGTTGCACCTTCGTAACATACGGCTAGTTTCTCCCGATCCTACTGAGTTTGCAGATTTCGATTCTAACTTGCGCGATGCCATGTATGAAGAGACCCGCCTTTTCCTACAGAGTCAGTTTCGGGAAGATCAACCGGTCCACGATTTACTTACCGCTGACTATTCCTTCCTCAACGAGCGGCTGGCCAAGCATTACGACATTTCTGGTATCTACGGCACTCACTTTCGTCGTGTGCACTTAGAGGACCTGAACCGTGCTGGATTACTAGGCAAAGCTAGTGTGTTGACGGTGACGTCTTATGCCCATCGGACTTCCCCTGTGGTGAGGGGTAAGTGGTTGCTTGAAAATATTCCCGATTCGCCTACTCCGACGCTTCTTCACAACGACTGGAAGCTGGACAACATGGCGATCGATCCAGCGGATCCCGGCCACTGCGTGGCGGTCTACGACTGGGACATG
>PARV01000024.1 GCA_002712055.1 Gammaproteobacteria bacterium
CCCAAAGCCAAGGCTGAATCTAAAGCAAAGGCCAAACCCAAAGCCAAGGCTGAATCTAAAGCAAAGGCCAAACCCAAAGGTAAGGTTAAACCCAAAGCCAAACCCAAGGCCAAGGCTCAACCCAGAGTTAAGCCCGAGTAATGAATCCGGAGTAAGTTATGGCTCACAAGAAAGCAGGTGGTAGTACCAATAACGGTCGTGATTCCATATCGAAGCGCCTTGGAGTTAAGTTGTACGGAGGTCAAGAAATTAGAGCGGGAAACATAATCATCCGTCAACGTGGGACTCGCTTTCATGCTGGCGAAAATGTGGGTTGTGGCAAAGACCACACCCTTTACGCTAAATCAGATGGTGTTGTGAAGTTTACTGTTAAGGGCCCACGTAACAGAAAATTTGTTAGTGTCGAATCGGCTTAGATATCCCGTCAATATACCAAAAAGCCTCGTCATTCGACGGGGCTTTTTTAGTTAAAACCAGAGCTAATCACAATGAAATTTGTCGATGAAGCAGAAATAACAGTTGAGGCAGGCAATGGAGGTCATGGTTGCTTAAGCTTTCGGCGTGAAAAATACATTGAAAAAGGGGGGCCTGATGGAGGTGATGGTGGCGATGGTGGTAGTGTATTTATGCAAGCGGATGAATCACTAAATACACTTGTGGACTTCAGGTTTCGACCCCTTTACCGTGCCCAATCAGGCCAAAGTGGTCAAGGGAGTAATTGCACTGGTAAAAGTGGCGAAAATCTTTTCATTAGAGTTCCTGTTGGTACAAGTGTAATCGATGTGAACACGGAAGAAATGCTTGCTGATCTCAATAATCCCGATGAGAGAGTCTTGGTTGCTCGTGGGGGCAAACATGGAATGGGCAATACTCGCTTTAAGACCAGCACAAACCGAGCACCACGTAAAATCACGAAAGGAATTAAAGGTGAGAAGAGGACCCTGCAGCTTCAATTAAAACTGATGGCAGATGTCGGGCTGCTTGGCTTACCGAATGCCGGCAAGTCCACATTGATCAGAGCCGTGTCAGCGGCAAAACCGAAAGTTGCTGATTATGCCTTTACAACTCTAGTGCCAAATCTAGGTGTGGTAAGTGTCAGTGCAGAACGCAGTTTTGTTATGGCTGATGTGCCGGGGTTGATAGAGGGGGCTTCAGGCGGAGCGGGACTTGGATTTCGGTTTTTAAAACACTTGTCGCGCACTTATCTGTTGCTTCACTTAATAGACGTTATGCCGGTTGCCGGAGGTGATCCGTTAACAAACGTTGAGAAAATTGTCCAGGAATTGAAGAATTTCAGTGGTACGTTGGCAAAGAAAGAACGGTGGTTAGTATTGAATAAAATAGATCTTATAGGCGAAAAAGAGCTAGAAGGTTTCAAAGAGCGACTAAGAACAAAGCTGAACTGGCAAGGCGAGATTCATCAAATTTCGGCATTGAATAAAGAAGGTTGTGCAGAATTATGTCAGTCCCTAATGGATTTTATAGAATCGCACCAGCAACGACTTGTTAAAGATAAAATTTACCGAGATGAACAACAGAGACTCGGAGAAGCGATGGCCTTTGAAATTCGCAGATCAATTGGTGCTCGCAATCTAAAAAATATTTAAAGAAGTGCTTAAGATTAAAACTGCGGCTATTCGGAAAATAAGTCGATAACAGGATATGCGTAAAAAAATAAAAGATGCAAAACGCTTAGTGGTTAAGGTTGGAAGTTCACTATTGACTAATAATGGGCTTGGTCTTGATAGGAACGCTATTGATCATTTGGCTGAGCAACTAGTGACACTGCAAAAGGGTGGTATACAGCTAGTTTTAGTATCATCTGGGGCTGTGGCGGCAGGTGTTACACGTCTTAATCTGAAAACTCGTCCGAAGCAGGTGCACATGCAGCAAGCAGCTGCCGCTATAGGGCAAATGGGGCTTGTGCAAGCCTATGAAAGTTGCTTTATGCGCCATGGATTATATGCGGCTCAGATTCTGCTAAGCCATGAAGATTTGTCAAACCGCACGCGTTATCTGAATGCCCGGAGCACTTTGACCACTTTACTAGAAATGAACGTGTTGCCGGTCGTAAATGAGAACGATACGGTGGCAACAGCGGAGCTGTGCTTTGGTGATAATGATACCCTGGCAGGGCTAGTGGCAAATCTTGTAAACGCTGATGTGATGATTGTTCTTACCGACCAGGATGGGTTATACACCGCCGATCCACGAGACGATGTTTCTGCTGAATTAATTGAGGCGGCTTCTGCAAACGATTCCTCGTTATCGAAAGGAGCAGGGAAGGGTTCTAGTCTCGGCCGCGGCGGGATGTTGACAAAATTATCGGGTGCTCGGTTGGCAGCTCGTTCAGGGACCGATACTGTAATAGCCAATGGAAAAATCGATGGGATATTGCAGAGATTAGTTGAAGGAGAGGAGCTTGGTACCCTGCTGGAAGCGGACAATGAGCCGGTTACAGCAAAAAAGCAGTGGCTAGCAGGCCAATTAACTCTTAAGGGCTCTCTAGTTCTGGATGCTGGAGCAGTTAATGTGTTAACACAATCTGGTCGCAGTCTTTTGCCTGTTGGAGTTAAATCTACCAGTGGAACTTTTTCACGAGGCGACGTAGTGGCGTGCCTAGATGAGGGGGGGCAAGAAATTGCCAGGGGGCTTGTGAACTATGAGGCAGCCGAAGTGCAGAAGCTGATGGGGCAAAACAGTGAGCGGATTGAACAATTGCTGGGGTATGTCGGAGAAGAGGAAATCATCCATCGTGATAACCTAATCCTCTCCAGCTGAGCTAGGGTTTCTTTAATTACACAAAACTAGTGATCACCGATCTTCTGTGTCTAGTTGCAAATTCCGTCTAACTATTGAAGGGCTTTGACCGCGGTGTTCAATCGACTCTTATGCCTAGCAGCCTTATTTTTGTGGATAATACCCTTATCAGCCATGCGGTCGATTACTGGAACTGCCGCGTTAAGAGCTTCTGTAGCTGCGGCGTAGTCATTACCTTGAATAGCTGCGTCAACTTTTTTGATACAGGTACGAACCATAGAACGGAAAGAAGCATTTTGGCGCCGACGAGTTTCACCTTGCCTAGCTCGCTTTCGGGCCTGTGGAGAATTAGCCAATTGAAACTCCTTTGTTTTGTGCTATCTAAAGTATTAGAAAATGGGGATCACAGACTGCTTGATCCAGCATTTTTGAAGGAGCGACACTATGCCGTTTTCATTAGGTTATGTCAACAAAATTAAAGTCGACAATCGCGCTAACTTACTAAGAATACTCAACTAATTGTTAAAAATATCCGATAGTGCAATGAGAGAATTGATCCTTTATAAAGTCCAATTCGGCGCCAGAATACAGATGCCGAGAGAGTCTATATATGAGTGAAATACAACCGGATTCGGAAAAAATTGATATAGACACTAGCACTCTGATCAAGAGTGATCAGGGTACTAATGGGGGAGATGGCCTGTTAAAAGCTAGTGGTATTACTGGTTCCATGACCATGGTGTCGAGGGTTCTAGGACTGACACGAGACATAGTTATCGCGCGAGTCTTTGGTACCACCGATGCCGCCGATGCTTTCTTTCTCGCTAACAAAATACCCAATTTCATGCGGCGTTTGTTTGCAGAAGGGGCCTTTAACCAGGCGTTTGTTCCTGTACTTTCCGAGTATCGCTCGAAAAAATCATTAGCCGATGTGCAGAGATTGGTTAACGCGGTAGCAGGGTCACTCGGTGGGTTCCTTTTTCTAGTCTCGGTTATTGTAGTCCTGGGTGCACCCATTATTGCGCTACCTATTGCCTACGGATTTAATGATGAACCAGCAAAATTCGAATTGTTTGTGGAAATGTTGCGCATCACGTTTCCCTATCTATTACTCATCTCGATGACAGCTTTGTGTAGCTCCATATTGAACACCTATGGTCGTTTCGCAATACCTGCGTTCACTCCGGCACTACTTAATATTTCACTAATAGCTTGCTCTTTTTTGTTGGCTCCTTACATGCGTGAACCCGAACTTGCCCTTGCTTGGGGTGTTTTAATCGCAGGTTTTGCTCAATTACTCTTCCAATTACCATTTCTTGCACAAATTCATCTGGTACCAAAGCCTAAACCGTCTAAACTCCATGAGGGAGTTGTCCGAATCAAAAAATTGATGCTGCCAGCTCTCTTCGGTGTTTCGGTAGCTCAGATTAATCTCTTATTAGATACGCTCATTGCCTCGTTCCTCGTTTCCGGTAGTGTATCTTGGCTGTATTTTTCCGACCGTTTAATGGAGTTGCCGTTAGGTACTTTCGGCATCGCAATCGCAATTGTTGTTCTGCCAAACCTTTCTCGAAAGCATGCAGAACAATCAATGGACGAGTTTTCCAATACGCTTGACTGGGCCTTTAGGCTTATTTGCCTCATCGCCATACCTGCTACAGTGGCATTGGTTCTAATTGCCGAGCCCTTATTGGTGACTCTTTTTCAAAATGAAAATTTCACTGAAACCGATGTCATCCAAGCTTCCGGTAGTTTACGGGCCTATGCTGTAGGTCTGCTAGCTTTCATGGCGATCAAGATTTTTGCGCCAGGTTACTACGCCCGGCAGAATACAGTTACCCCGGTAAGGATCGGTATCATAGCTATGACCACTAATATGGCACTGAATATTATTTTTTATCTCAATGGCCTTGCGCACGTAGGTCTAGCTTTAGCGACTAGCCTAGCGGCTGTTCTCAATGCCGTTTTGTTGATTGCCGGTTTGCGCTCTGATGGAGTGTTCAGGTTTCAGAACGGTTGGTTTCTATTTCTCGTTCGCATAATCGCAGCAAATGGTGTGATGGCCTATTTTCTGGTCAGCGTAGCGGGAAATTGGCAGCAGTGGCCTGACCTGGACACAATTACACAATTAACCCGTTTAGTGTTTCTTGTTATTGGCGGAATGGCCCTATATTCGGGTATGCTGTTTGCTTCTGGATTAAGATGGAAGCATATTTACCGTTAGTATAAATTCTCCAGCTATACTCTGCCTAGAATGAAACGAGTCTATACTGCTGACAATGTAGCTATGGCTTGGCATGTACGTAACTTGCTTGAACAGCACGATATTGCTGCTATTGTGCGGAATGACAAGTTATATTCGGTCGCCGGGGAAATGCCTGTGCACGAATGTTTACCAGAAGTCTGGGTAGAAGAAAAACTGAATGTGCGGCGTGCTGAACAGATCATCAGGAAGCTAGCAATACCAGTATCTGAGGAAGGCGAGGAATGGAACTGTGGAAATTGTGATGAAGTGAACGCTGCAAGTTTTGATCTTTGTTGGAACTGCCAATATACAAATGATGCGATCGACTAAACTTTTTTTCATCAGTATCTTGCTGTGCTGTTTTTCAGTTAAAGCATCGGCCAACCAAGAATGCGTAGTTCTTCTGCATGGTCTGGCACGTATATCTAATTCTATGTCGGAATTAGAAACCAAACTGACGCGCAGTGGATTTTATGTTGTCAATATCAAATATCCTTCACGACGTCACGAAATTAAAATACTTGCCGTTGACGCAATAGAAAGAGGCCTGACTACATGTCTTGGCCAACAAGCTGAAAAGATTCATTTTGTAACTCATTCGTTAGGCGGTATCTTAGTTAGGCTTTACTTCCAAAAACAGTATGTATCAGCACTGGGTCGCGTCGTTATGCTGGGCCCACCCAACCAAGGAAGTGAAATTGTAGATAGTCTTCTTCCGGTGCCTGGATTTAGACTACTATCGGGACCAACTGGGGTTGCTCTTGGTACTGGGCCAAGTAGTGTTTTAAATGACCTTGGACCTGTAGATTTCGATCTTGGCATTATTGCAGGAACCACTAATATTAATCCTATTAACCTGTTGTTCATGGACGGTCCTAACGATAGTGTAGTTACAGTGGAGAGTACTAAGGTAGAAGGTATGAATGCACACTTAATGTTGCCGGTTACGCATACCTTCATGATGTTAAACAATAAAGTGATTGATAACACAATACACTATTTGAAGACTGGTTCGTTTATTCCGGAATAGATAAACCTGCAACCGGTCTAGATGTATTTAACGATGGATTAACGGCAATCACTTAGTCTTAAAGCTTTATGTTTTCCTTTGAATTGGAAAGCTTTTACACAATAATTCTGCATTCTGAAAATGAGTGGATCAAAAAATGGCCAAGCGTGTAAAGGAAATAGACAATCTTCATATTACGGGATATGAGGAGTTACCGACGCCTGCTGTTCTGAAGAATGAGTTCGCTCTGCGAGGAGATGCTCTGAAAACAGTGAAGTCAGGGCACCGTGCAGTAAAGAGTATTTTGGGCCGTAAGGATCCCCGACTAATTTTGGTTGTTGGTCCTTGTTCAATCCACAATCCCGAGGAAGCCCTGGAATATGCTAGTCTGCTAAAGCCTCTTGCCGATGAATTGGCGAATGACCTATTGATTCTAATGCGGGTATATTTTGAAAAACCTCGCACTTCTATAGGCTGGGAAGGCCTCATTTATGACCCTCATTTGGATGGAAGTCACCGCATAGATCATGGTATTCGCATTGGTCGGAAGTTGATGGTGGATATAGCGGAAATTGGATTGCCTATTGCGATTGAAGCATTAGATCTGATTTCTCCCCAGTATTTACAGGATTTAGTGAGTTGGACCGCTATCGGAGCCCGTACAACTGAATCGCCCACTCACCGAAAGTTAGCTAGTGGCATCTCTTCTGCAATTGGATTTAAAAATGATATGCATGGAGATATTATGGTGGCAATTAATGCGATTCGCTCTGCTTCAGCTAATCACAGTTTTATAAGTGTTACAGAAGAGGGAAAAGGGGCTGTCTTTCGTACTGAAGGCAATCCTCATTGCCATGTAATTTTAAGAGGGGGCAAGTCCCCCAATTATGATAAGGAGAGCGTTAAAAACTGCGAGGAAAAATTACATAAAGCAGGGCATGAACAAAATATCATGATCGACTGCAGTCATGGTAATTCACAGAAAGATCCGGCGAAACAACTTTTGGTGCTAAAGGAGGTGGCCGAACAGATAAAGCAAGGTAATCAGTCTATTATAGGAGTTATGCTTGAAAGTAATTTAAAGGAAGGTAATCAAGCCATACCAGACGACCTCGATGAGATCCGTCCAGGCATATCAGTCACTGATGCTTGTATCAGCTGGGCGACAACTGAAGCTGCGCTCCGCGAATTTGCAACCACCGTAAGCCAAGCACTGAAATCCAGAAACGATTCATAAATATTAATTCCCATCACATATTGCTGCTAAGCTGCTAACTAGATAATCGATATTGTTATCATTGATACTGGCGACGTTAATACGACTAGAATTTACTAGATAGATACTATAGTCATTGATTAAGGACTGGACCTGGTCACCTGTGATGCCAAGGAAAGAGAACATTCCCTTCTCTCTTTCAATAAAGCTGAAATCGTCATTAATGTCTGCTTCCTTAATGCGCGTTACCAGCAAGGAACGCAGTCGATTTATCCGGTCGCGCATTTCAGCGAGTTCATGTTTCCATTCACTGCGTAGTTCCTGATTATCCATTACCAATTGCACGATAGAAGCACCATGATCTGGTGGCATTGAATAATTAGCTCGCGCCGCCGCTGCAATCAAAGTGGTGGCTGTATTAGCGGAGCCTTCATTCTGGCAGATAATAGTTAGCGCTCCAGTTCGCTCCCGATATAACCCAAAGTTTTTCGAGCAGGAACTAACTATTAGCAGTTCAGGAAGGTGTTCAGCGAGTAGTCTCGTTCCATTAACGTCTTCCTCTATTCCATCACCTAGACCCTGATAAGCCAAATCGATAAATACTGTAAACTCAGTTTCCAATGCCAGATCTCGTATGACTTGCCATTGTTCACGGCTGAGATCAGCTCCGCTGGGATTATGGCAACAACCATGTAATAGCACTAAATCGCCCTTTGGAATCTTCCGCAGGCATTCCGCCATCTCATCGAACCGGATGCTGTGCGTCTCATAGTTATAGTAAGGGTATTTTTGGATCTTCAGTCCGGCAGCGCTAATAAGCGGGCTATGATTGGCCCAGGTAGGATCGCTAACCCAAACAGTCGCGTCTGGATTCACTTTTCTGATGAAGTCAGCCGTCAGACGCAAACCACCAGTTCCTCCAGGTGTTTGCACAGTCATGCGGCGTTTTCCAAGTTGGTTGGCGAGAGCGTCACCCAATACCATCCGCGCAATGGTGTCGTTGTAATCGACAGCACCTACCGGACCAACGTACGCCTTGGTCGACTGAGATTTAAGAATCATTTGTTCTGCTTTTTTGACAGCGCTCATTACAGGGGTATTCCCGTAAGCGTCCCTGTATACACCCATGCCGAGATCAATTTTGTTTGGATTAGCATCAGCCTTGAAAGCTATAGATAGTCCAAGAATCGGGTCGGGAGGAAGAGGAGTTAATGATTGAAACATTATGACCCTTCTATCTCCGTTGGTTGGCTATGAGTGTGTTTTGTAACAGTGATGCCCGGGTCATTGGACCAACACCTCCTGTTACATAGGTAATGAAAGAGCATTTATCTTTTACAGTATCAAAATCCACGTCACCAACGTTACGAAATCCTGATTCTCGAGATTTGTCAGGTACCCGTGTTTGGCCTACATCAATAACCACAGCGCCTTCTTTTACCATGTCTGCAGTGACGAACTTTGTTTTGCCGATTGCCACGATAAGAATGTCGGCGCTTCGGCAAATCTCCTTCAAGTTTTTAGTGCGGCTATGAGCAATCGTGACTGTGGCATTGCCCGTATCGTTATTACGTGACATCAGAATAGCGATCGGAGTTCCAACGATATTACTGCGCCCTAAAACCACGCAGTGTTTACCTTCGGTTTTTATCTGGTAGCGGCGTAGTAATTCCATAATTCCATTTGGAGTCGCTGATACAAATGTAGGTAAGCCGAGACACAACTTACCAATATTTTCGGGGCAGAAACCGTCAACGTCCTTTTTCGGGTCGATCGCTAATATCACTTTGTTGTCGTCTATATGATCTGGTAATGGTAGCTGCACAATGAATCCATCTATAGTGTTGTCCGCATTCAATTCTGCAATCTTGTTTAGTAGTTCTTCTTCACTTACATTTGCATCAAACTGGATCAGCGTAGAACCGAAGCCCACTTCTTCACAATCCTTTACTTTCATGCTGACATAATTTTGGCTAGCACCATCATCTCCAACCAGTATAGCCGCAAGGTGCGGCGGTCTTTTGCCAGAAGTCTTTATAGTGTCAACTTCCTCTTTTATTTCTCTTCGGATTTGTTCGGAGCACAACTTTCCGTCAAGTAATTCCATGATGCTACTTCCAATCGTTGCGGTTTAAGTCTATTTCAGAGAATTCAGAACTCACTGTGAGTCGATTAGCGAAGACACTTAGATCAAGCGAAGGGGCAGTATCATAAACGAGCGAGAGGGGCATCTCAAGAAAGCTCTACCACTTCCCCGTATTTTTCATACTTACCCACGGCTCTTCTTGGGGAAGTGGGTCTCCAGTCTGTAATAGCTCAATAGATATGTTATCCGGGGAACGAACAAAAGCCATGCGGCCGTCTCGAGGAGGACGATTGATAGTAACGCCGTTGTCTATTAGTTTCTGGCAGATATCATAGATATTGTCCACGGCATAAGCTAGGTGACCAAAGTTACGGCCCTCATCGTAATCTTCGGGGTCCCAGTTGAATGTGAGCTCAACTTGAGCATCTTCATCGCCTTCTACCGCCAGAAACGCTAGAGTGAAACGTCCTTCTTCGCTTTCGTATCGATTTAATTCCTTGAGCCCAAGTTTATTGCAGTAAAAATCTATCGAGTTTTCAAGATTGCTGACTCGGATCATGGTGTGCAGATATTTCATTTGATTCTTTTCCTTAGTTATTACTATTCGTAAATTACCACCGAGCGAATACTCTTACCTTCATGCATAAGGTCGAACGCCTTATTAATGTCTTCTAAGGGCATAGTATGAGTGATAAGCGGATCGATCGCGATCTTGTCATTCATGTACCAGTCAACGATCCGTGGCACATCAGTTCTACCCCTAGCTCCGCCAAATGCGGTGCCTTTCCAGGATCTCCCAGTAACCAGCTGGAACGGGCGAGTGGAGATCTCCTGTCCCGCGCCGGCTACACCGATAATGAAAGATTCGCCCCAGCCTTTGTGACAGCATTCCAATGCTTGGCGCATCGTTGCAACATTGCCGATACATTCGAAAGAATAATCTACACCACCGTTAGTCATATCGATAATTGCGCCTGTGACATCATCAACATCATCAGGATTGATGAAGTCACTCATACCGAATTGAGTGCCGAGAACGGCCTTTGCGGGATTAACATCGACCCCGATAATCCTCTCAGCCCCGACCATGCGTGCACCTTGGATTACATTGAGCCCTATACCACCAAGGCCAAACACAGCTACTGTACTACCCGGTTCCACCTGTGCGTCGAAGGCAACAGCACCTACCCCCGTGGTGACGCCGCAGCCAATATAGCAAACTTTGTCGAAAGGGGCGTCGCTGCGAATTTTAGCAAGCGCAATCTCTGGGACAACTGTATAGTTGGAAAAGGTAGAACAACCCATGTAATGAAGTATAGGTTCGCCGTTTAGCGAAAAACGACTAGTGCCATCAGGCATTAATCCGCGGCCCTGGGTCCCGCGAATAGACTGGCATAGGTTGGTCTTAGGATTTAGACAGAAGTCACATTGTCGACACTCAGGAGTATATAAAGGAATGACTACATCTCCCACTTCTAAGGACGATACATTGGCTCCGATTTCTTGGACTATACCCGCTCCTTCATGACCGAGAATTGCAGGAAATGCTCCCTCTGGATCGTCCCCGGAAAGCGTGAATGCGTCTGTATGGCAGATGCCCGTGGCCTTAATTTCGACTAGAACTTCCCCGGACTTTGGACCTTCCAGATCGACTTCCACGATTTCCAGAGGTTTACTGGCACTGAACGCTACGGCTGCTTGTGATTTCATGGTGTTATCCTTTTATTTTGCATTGCTTCTAAGTTCGTGTGGTCATTGTAAAAGACCCTCAGTCGCCGCGGCAATAGAATGAAAGGTCTCTATAGATCTACTGGAGCTTACTTCTATAAGCGAGTATTATGCCGCGCTGATTTAAAAACTCCTCAGAGCGGTGTGGCACTAAATTTATGGATATAGCTATTGCCGTGTTGATCATTTTTGTTGGGTCTTATGTACAGACCTCGATCGGATTTGGCCTCGCAATAATTGCAGCCCCGCTTCTGTTTTTTATGGACCCACTATACGTGCCCGCACCGATAACTATGTGTGCACTTGTGCTGTCTCTGGCCAATGCATTAAAACACTGGCATTTCATATCTTTTGCAGGCCTCAAATTCGCTATCCTTGGCCGTATCCCAGGAACGATAGCTGGTGGGTTACTAATATTTTGGATCGACCAACAACAATTGGCCTTATGGTTGGGTATCTCGGTAATCTTTGGGGTACTTTTAAGTTTAGGAAATGTCGTATTGAAACCTAGCCCTGGGGCTATGCTTTCGGCAGGCTTCTTGTCAGGTTTCATGGGTACGAGCACTTCTATTGGAGGGCCTCCCATAGCGCTTGTATTGCAACATCAGGAGAATGATTTTATTAGAGCTAACCTGGCCGCTTTTTTCGTAGTGAGCTGTTTACTGTCACTTATTATGCTCACAATAGTTGGCCGTTTTGGGGTAGACCACATCCTAATTTCTCTTCCTCTGCTGCCTGCCACACTGGCTGGATATTGGGTAGCAATGCAGACCCTCCATCTTATTTCACATCAGAATTTACGTCGATATTCGCTTTTCCTCTGCGCTGTAGCGGGATCGGTAGCAATACTTTCCTACTGGATATAGGGCTACTCTGGGCCTTAACAGATCTGAAGTCCGTTATAGCAAAAAATCCCTAGGTTAGATCGCTATCAGAAGCGACAATGCTCAGCTAGGTTTCCGAGCTAGACATTTCCAGTTACTGCTTCATAGTTAGGAAAGAGTCCGCCTCTTTTGATGGATTTTCTTTTATGTCATTATGCGTGTGGATTAATAGCTACTTTTTTGAATGCACTTCTTAGCAGCCGTTAGATAACGTAATATATTTAATGCAGATTTCGTTTCTTTCCCCGATCAATGGATCCTGAATCGTCAAACTTCGAACTGGCTCAATGGCCGGTTAACACTACTATAGAAGCTTTTAAAGCCAAGTGGCATCTTGAAGGAGAGCCGCTGTGGAATAGTGTTTTTGAGATGCATAAGAATAAGATGCAGATTAAGAATGCGAAGGTAGCAATTCCCAATCTGGAAAAAATCTTAATGGCTACATTTCGGCTTGCTAACTCCAAAGGATTTGAGGCGATGAGCCTCAGGGATTTAAAAAGGGAGACCGGTATCAGCATGGGAGGACTATATGCATACATAGGTAGTAAGAATGATCTGGCTACAGTTATCCTGGGAGTGTTACTCAAATACATGGATAAGGTAATAGGCGGTTTAGCCAATGAGGACCTAGCCCCCGTAAACTATCTGCGAGCTATGGTCTTTGGTGAAATCTATATGATGGAGATTTTAAATCCCTGGTACTATTTTTGTTTCATGGAGCTGAAGGGGTTGCCTCGGGAGCAACAACAGAAAGCAATGGATGCAGAACTGCGATTTGAAAGTATTGCTATCAACATAATAAATAACGGTATTGAAGAAGGACAATTTAGTTGCGAGAAACCGGAGCTCTTAGCTTCTCAAGTAGCAGCTCAACTACAACAATGGCATTTAAAGCACTGGAAATTCAAGTTGCGGGAAGTAACAACTGAAGAGTACGGAAAGTTCGTATTCGATTCATTATTATTGAATTTAGGCATTGATGATATGTTTAAGAACGCGCCTAGCGCCGACACTCGTCAATTCGCTGGATAGAGTTAGGAGTTTTCTGCTCTTAAGCCTTTCTTTTCGTAATAAAAACTCCGGATTTCCTGCAAGTCTTTTTCCACCTCCCCGGTTGGGTTAAAGAAACCTGCGAACCCCGCTTCCTTATTTGCGGCGTCTACATAACCCAAAAGAATGGGTACCGCCGCCAGATTGGCGATATGGTAGAAGCCAGTTTTCCAGTCTTTTACTTTATCGCGAGTACCTTCCGGTGGAATTAACATAACCAATTCATCATATTCACGGTACTTACATACGGTTTGATCAACTATATTATGGGATGATGTTCGATTGACCGGTATGCCTCCGAGCCACTTCATAAACCAACCTAAAGAGGGTGGAAAGAGCGTATGTTTCCCCATCCAAAAAACCCGTAATCTCAATTTAAGTATGACCATAAGCATTAGCGGGACGTCCCAATTGCTGGTATGAGGAGCACCTATTAAAACGAACCGTTGCTTGCCTAGATCCATTCCACGTGTTTTCCATCCGATAAGTTTAAGGATTGTTACAGAAATAATTCGCAACAAAGGAGTGAGGATAGGGGTAGAGAAAATCGTCGTACGCATGAATTAGAAATTAAGTTTTGTGAGAGCGTCGCGGTTATATTAATCTGATTCACCGAACAGGCGTTTCAGCTCGAACAAGGCTTTATCTGCTTTTGATTTAGGATCATCATCGTCGGGATCGGCATTTTCTTCAGGCAAGTCTTCGCCGAATAGTTCCGCCAACTTAGCTCTTGCCTCTCGTGCTTCTGAATTATCCCGTTTTTTATATGCACGAGGATTAGGCTTGAAATAATCACAGAAGTTCGCCTTGGTTTTATCCAAGATAAAATCTGCACGATCTTCTTTACAGGCATCGGATATCGAAGGATCGTAATTCTTGCAAGCAACACAAACATGAAGATCGACGTTGCAGTGGTTACATTCTTCGTAACGAGAGAAGGGCAATAGCAGATTTTTGAGTTCTTTACCGCACTTCCAGCATTGGATGTCGATGCTTCGGCTACCCATGCCTACCACTCCTTAAAGAATAGTTCTACTTGGGCTTCCATGAGCTCACGAGTGGGTCCAGCTATTGTGCCTAAATAGAGAAACCCAATAATTTTTTCATGAATTGCCAAACCTAATCCTTTTTTTACTAATGGGTGATAGGCCATGGATCCGGTACGCCACATTGCTCCGACCTCTTGGGAATAGGCGGCCATCAGCATATTCTGAGTTGCTGCGGCTGCGGAAAGTTCTTGCTCGAAAACTGGAATCTTTGGATGTTGTTCGGAGCTTGAGATGGTCACCACTATTAAAGGGGCTCTGAGGGGTTTGCGTCGAATTTTCTCCTGCTTTTCCGGAGACATATCTGCGTCATCGGAGAGAGAAGCCTCTACAAATAAGTTGCCTAACTTTTTCAGGGAAGCACCCTTAATAACAAGAAAACGCCAGGGTGTAAGCAAGCCATGATCGGCGGCACGTAATGCCGATTTGTAAATATTTAGCAGTGCTTCTTCGTCCGGAGCCGGTTCCGTTAAGCGCGGTACCGAGATACGATTATGCAAGGCTTCGAGTGCTTCCATCATTTGGTCATTTTAACGGCAGGTCTCTTGGCTAGTCGTATTGTTTAAAAATGTTATGTTTCGTCGTTAAGCCGGAAAACTGAAGCATAATGCAATACCGAGAAAGTGGAAACTAACAACTCATTATTTCGACTAGGCAGTTACAGACAGCTCCAGAATTGCTTCAGGTTGTTTCCGATAACAACTGCTGCTCGCCTGATAAAGCACGTTTAAAGGTACGCCAAGAAATCATCGCCATAAGTAAGTTGCCGCACACCGCGCCAGCAAAAAACCCATAGAGCCCAAAATAAACACTTCCAACATAGGCAAGTGGCAAATAGAAAACAAAGAAGCGGGCGATACTAAGAATCAGAGCGTTGAGCGGGCGGTGAAGAGCATTGAGAGAGGAATTGGTGAGTATGATGATGCCTTGCAGACCGTAACCGAGCGGCATGATCCATACAAATAATTTGATGGCTTCCACGACTTCTGGATCCTCAGAAAATATTGAGGCTAGTATCCCCGCACCGACTGCCAACAATAGGTAGATAATTAGTTGCCATACCAGAATGAAGCGCGTAGCAATTCGATAGGCTTCTTTAATTCGATCTAAGCGACCTGCCCCGTAGTTCTGACTAATTAGGGGCGGCAAGGACGAGGATATAGCCAATACTAGCAATGTCGCAATCGGTTCTATTCTTGCCCCAACCCCAAAGGCTGCTACAGTCGAGTCACCGAAACCAGCTGCAATAGCAGTCATGATACCTGCCGCTAGCGGCGTCATCATATTGGCGCCGGCTGCGGGAACACCAATACTCAGCATATCGAGCCCGGAGTTTTTCAAGGTGGTTTTGTTTGGTAGGGATCGACTAACCAACTCCATCTTAAATACCAGCAGGTAAAATAAGTAACAAAAACCAAGCATCCATGAGATTACAGTAGCTAAAGCAGCACCCTGAATACCCAGCTCTGGAAATGGGCCGATACCGAAAATGAATAGAGGATCTAGTAAAGCATTACTAAAGGCCGCAGCGGCCATCAGTATGCTAGGCGTCTTGGTGTCACCATAACCCCGCAAGATACTATTGCTTGTCATGATGCAGACCACAAGGACGCTGCCAGGTAACCACACCACCATGTAGTCACGAATCGGGATCAACAAGCGGTCGTTGGCTCCCATGAGGGTAAATATATCCTCCATAAGGATCCAGGAAATAATTACGACAAGACAAGCCAGTATCAAGGAGATGTAATTGATAACGGTTGCGGCTTCCTTAGCCTTTTCGAATTGGGAGCTTCCTAAAGCTTTCGCGACAACGGCGGATGCTCCAATTCCCAGACCAATAGCGAGGCTCATAACTGTAAATGTCACTGGAAAGGTAAAGCTAATGGCAGTTAGCGACTCAGTTCCTAAGAAGCTAATAAACCAAGTATCTACTAGCTGGAAAGTGAATAGGGCGAGCATGCCTATGATCATAGGGGTCGTCATGCGTATGAGCGATCGTTGAATAGAGCCGTCGACCAAGTTGTAAGTATTGTTGTTATCTTTTAGGGACATACACGGGTGGGCCGCCTGAGGGGGTTAATTCTAGATTCAGTTGGCGTTTCTACTAAACGTTATTTCCAATTTGGTTGCAACGAGCCAGATTGACTATCCGCAGGGTTAGTCAATATACCGCATATTCTTTGACATATTTCAGTCGTCACACTAAATTGCAAATACTCTGACTGTGCCGCATCACAACTTAATTAACTTTCCGGCGTATTCGAATCAGCTCTTTAAAGATCTTCGGATTGCCAAAAATTAATTCCTGCCCCTTATCGAGATCTGGGCTACCGGATTCGGTTCCTATAAGGCCACCAGCTTCAGCTAAAACTAGGTTTGCGGCTGCCAAACTGAGCGAATTAGGGTACATGCACCACCCACCATTTAGGCGGCCTGCGGCAACCTGGGCAATATCAAGAGGGCTACAACCTGATTGCCTTAGTTCTGCTCCAGACTTTAAAAGTATTTGCATTAAACTGATGAATAGTTCCGCTGAAGTTTTTGCTTGGTCTATGCCAATCAAAGAATTCTCTAGATCCTTATGATCTGCGACTCGAATTCTACGGGAGTTGAGCAGAGCGCCATCACCGCGACTGGCGATAAATTCTTCCCCTAATAAAGGGCTCAAAAGCACCGCATGCTTTACCACGCCTCCGGTTGCGTTAGCGATAGATACCGCGAATTGTGGATGGCCCGAAGAGAAATTGTAACTTCCTACCAGTGGATCAATAAACCAGATTGGCTCGTCATTTTCCCCAGCGTGGTGTCCGGAAACGCGAGAATGAATAGAATGTAAGGGAAAAGTCTTCTGTAGATGATAGCGAATAGTGTCGTCTGCTTCTTGGTCCATCGAAGTGAGAAAGCTGTCAGGATGCTTATCTATAATTTTTATCCGATCCAGCCGATCACTTGCGTGAACAATCGCATCAGCGGCGTCACGCGCAGCACGCAAGGCTATGTTTACATGGGGGTGCATCGATTATTCCTGGTTGTGAGAAAGAGCGTGCGGTGAATCTATGTTAACTGATTCACCATTATAAGGTAGCGGCATGATAGCAAACTGGGAATCTAGGTTGGAACTATGCGTATAGCAGTAGCTGTTATAATTCTTAATAGCTAATTCTCGATTTGAGTGCAAATGCAAGATTTCAGAAATGTAAAGGTAGTGTTGGTTAATACTTCTCATCCCGGCAATATCGGAGCGAGCGCGCGGGCAATGAAAAATATGGGCTTGGAAAACCTGACGCTAGTAGAACCTGAAAAATTTCCCAGCGGAGTAGCTGTCGGCCGAGCAGCGTCTGCCGTTGATATTCTAGAGTCCGCTATTGTAGTGAATTCTCTCGAATCAGCTGTTGCGGAATGCGGATTGGTCATCGCAGCCAGCGCTCGTTCACGTCGAATTCCTTGGCCGATGCTAACTCCTGAGCAATGTGCCAGCAAAATTATCTCCGAGAAGGATACCAACCGAGTGGCCCTTGTATTTGGGAGAGAAGATTCAGGTCTCAATAACGATGAGCTGCAACTCTGTAATTATCATGTACAAATACCGACTAACGAAATTTATAGTTCCCTTAATCTAGCAGCTGCAGTTATGGTGATTTGCTATGAACTTCACAAAGCCGGACTTAACAAGGCGGCGCTAACAGCTCTGGACCAGAAAGAATTCTGGGACCAGGAAAAAGCAACTGTGAAGCAGGTTGAAAGTTTTTATGAGCATTTGGAGCGTGTACTGATAATGATTGGTTTTCATGACCCAGAAAACCCAAGGCAGTTAATGCATCGAATACGGAGACTATTTGGCCGAATTCGTATAGATATGATGGAACTGAATATATTGCGTGGGATCTTAACTAACGTTGAAAAAAAAATTGAGGACAAACAGGATTAATCCTAAATGCAATAGGAGCAGCCTTAAAGGTCATACAAGCCGCTAATAAATAGCAATTTGAATTTCGATGCTAGAAATCATGTATTTCGATAATTCTATAAGCACAACGGCGGGCCCCCGCCAGAAGGTGGTCGATTCTCTCAACTTCTCCACGCCCTCTGAACAATTCTCGGAAAATTTCCAATTCTGACTGACACAATTGTTGACACGATTCGGCTATAGAACGTATTGGACAATGATTCTCGATTAATAACCAGCCAGTTGGGGTGAGTCTTACTTCTGCCATATAACCTTCTTGGTTTCTCAATTCTGCAAGTTTCTTAATACGGAGTTCTAGAGTCTGACCAGCATCATCCATTTCACTCTTGTATTTACGCAGAAGCGGCTTATGGCGTTCTTCTATTATTACGTCAAGGCTATCTTCTCCCAAAGAACTCCTAACCGCCTCTATAAGCTCTAAAGTTATTTGAGAGTCACTATCAGTAAAATTTTCATGCCCAGATTTTGTTAGTTTCCATAGGCGAACCGGCCGGCCCCGAGTCTGCTTCTCTTCCTGAGTCTGTTTAACTACGCCCTTTCTCCCTAAATCCGCAAGATGTTGGCGGACGCCCATAGTAGTCATATCTAATTGATTTGAAAGAATTTTTACCGATTGAGGGCCGCGAGTCTTAAGGCGCCGTAGTATTTGTTCCTGATTTTTTGAGTATTCCATCGCAATTCCGGACTTTGTTAATTTATTATCGGTCTTTTAAATAAAGTGTTTAGTTTATATAAGAGTGGAAAACTCAAGTTTCATTAGTAAGCTACGACTTTTTTATCAAAATTAGTTAGATATTTTAAATTAGTAAAGTAAATACTTTCTTATATATTTATGAAGGCCAACAAAGTATGTTTTAACTTATCTTCGTGAGAGATGTGATGATTTTTCTAATCAGAGGTTGTGGGAGTAATTGGGAAGGAATTCTTTCCGTAGCCTGGACTATTCCAATTAATTCTTTCTTTGGTATAGGATGTCGAGCGAACAGTTGACCGCTCCATCATGCTAACTATCTCATAGACGCTAAATTAATGAGTTTTGACACGCCTCTTTTAATAACTTTTATAGTTTATCTAATGGGTATCCTCTACTTGGGTGTAAGAGGTTACCGCCGTACTCATGACCTGGGAGATTATATTCTTGGTGGAAGAAAATTAGGCCCAGTTGTTACGGCACTTAGTGCAGGGGCATCTGATATGAGCGGCTGGTTATTATTAGGCCTTCCGGGTGCTATTTATCTAGCTGGGCTGAGTGAAATCTGGATTGGGGTCGGACTAGTAATAGGTGCTTATTGCAATTGGGTTTTTGTAGCCAAACCTCTGAGAATTCATAGCCAGCATGCAAACAACTCGCTCACTTTACCGGATTATTTTGAAAATAGGTTTAAAGATAGAAGTAGAGTACTGCGATTATTGTCGGCAATAGTTATTTTATTGTTTTTTACTTTCTACACAGCGAGTGGGCTCGTGGGGGGAGCCATCCTATTTGAAAATAGTTTTGGCTTAGATTACTCAATAGCTTTATTTTCGGGAGCTTTGATTATTGTAATTTACACGTTTGTTGGTGGCTTTCTCGCTGTATCGTGGACAGATGCTGTGCAGGCGATTTTAATGCTGATTGCATTATTAATCGTGCCATTGTCCGTTATCGCCGGAGCAGGAGGCTCAAGCTCCGCATGGAGCCAGTTACAAGCGGCTAATCCCCAAAGTACCGCCTTATTTGCCAATATGACTTTTATCTCTTTTGTTTCATTGCTAGCTTGGGGTTTGGGCTATGTGGGGCAGCCGCACATATTGGCTAGATTTATGGCCGCTGAGAATCCGTTGAAACTTGTCGCGGCTCGACGAATAGCCATGAGCTGGATGCTCATTGTACTATTCGGGTCAGTCTCTACTGGGCTTGCAGGTATCGCTTATTTCTCGGGTCAACCCCTGAACAACCCGGAAACAGTTTTTATCGCGCTCAGCCAGAATCTTTTTAACCCATGGATAGCCGGTATCATTACGGCCGCCATATTATCGGCGATTATGTCGACGGTCGATTCTCAGTTACTCGTATCATCTAGTGTAATAAGTGAAGATTTTTATCGTGTGTTTATTCGTCCAAATGCTTCTGATAAAGAGCTTTTAACCGTCAGTCGTGCCGCTGTAATAGGCATAGCTTTACTTGCGTTACTCATAGCCAGTGATCGCGATAGCAGAGTGCTAGACTTGGTTAGTTACGCTTGGGCCGGTTTCGGAGCGTCATTTGGCCCAGTGGTAGTTTTCTCGTTGTTCTGGCGCAAAATGACCGCGCAGTCAGCCGTCGCGGGAATGTTACTGGGGGCAGTCACTGTAGTTTTCTGGTCCAATATGAGTGGCGGAATATTCGACCTTTATGAAATTGTCCCTGGATTTTTATTCGGTTCTATAGCCATTGTTGGTTTCGGTCTGCTAAAACCAGAGGTCAACGGTGCGACTCTTGATCAATACGATGGAGCTCAATTGCTGCTGGCTGGTCGGTAGGCTCGAAGGGGCTTCCTTTTGGTATTAGATGAGCTCGAATGCTCGCTTCAAAACAACCTAACCCGAAGTCATGTAAGTTGTTTCTTTCAATTCGAGGAAAATTCACGTCGCATCTGAATGTGTGGGATCCCGTCTTCTAAGTAGGGTTCCGATTCAGTAACGAAAGCAAACTCTGAATAGAACCTCTGTAGGTGTTGCTGTGCCGATATTGTAATGGCTTCTGTTGGCCAATACTGATGGCAATAGTCTATCGCTTTGCTTATCAACTGCTTGCCATACCCATCTTGCCTAATTGTCTGATGGATAAGCACTCTGCCAATGGACGGGGTTTTATATTTGGCATTCGGAGGAAGAATGCGAGCGTAACACAAAAGTTTCTCATCTCGTGTACCCATCACATGCTTCGCTATTTGGTCATTACCATCCAAGTCTTGATACAGACAATTCTGTTCAATAACGAATACGGCTGCACGCAGTTGCAGTAGAGAGTACAGATCGTGAAGAGTGAGCTCTCTAAATTCGCTACATTTCCAATTTATGGCTGCCATCAGTCTCAGTGATCATTAATTCAAAGAAAAATAAAAACTATCACATCTTTATTGAATAGGTCTGCATCAAATTCTTGAGTTGTTTGAACTACCACTCGCTAGCATTTCGGCTAATATAGACGGTTAATTACTTAAGGATTTAATAGGATTTACGACAACAAAACCGCGGAGGCTCAAGAGAATAGCCATTATAGATTCAAATCTACTAATAATTAGCCATAAAATCTCGTTGATTTAACGAGTAACTGTTCGATAAGATGCTCTCCTATTTGGTCAGACCGAGTTGGTAGGACCTTCGATAAATGCATTTGCATTATTATTATCAAATTTCTATTTAAGGTATAAGACAAGGTAATTAAAGTCATGGCATCAAATAAATACAACTTAAACCGCAGTGCTATTGCTTTGGGGGTAATTCTAGCCCATTCACCTCTAGTTTTACTTGCTCAAGATGAACCAGCGATAGAAGAAATAATGGTCACGGGCTCTCAAATTAGGGGAGCTCAAATATCGGGAGCACTACCTGTTACTGTCCTTAACTTCGTGGACATTGATGCGTTAGGCGTAGATGGCGGTGACGAGCTCCTGGAACATATTGTTGAGAACGGGATGAATTTTTTTAACGAAGCTGAAAACGCTTCAGGCGGAGTAAATTCATCACGGGGAGACGTTGGAGCTTATAACCTAAGGAACATGGGAGTGGGTAACACGCTAACACTCCTCAATGGTAGAAGGCTTGTAAATTCCCCTGGATATCAGACTGAACTTCTTGGTGGCGATTATGTTCCTACCATGTCAGTGAATTCAAACCTTGTACCAACATACGGCCTTGAAAGGTTGGAAATTCTTAGAGATGGTGCGTCCGCCGTATATGGCTCTGAAGCGGTCGCGGGAGTGGTTAACAATGTTATTCAATCCAATTTCGAAGGCTTCATGGTCCGGGCTAAATTAGGTGCTTATGACAATTTTGGGGCTAAGGATAGAACGATATCAGGAAAGTTTGGTAGGGACTTTAATGATGGCGCGACTAACGTAAGTGTCTTTTTTGATTACTATCAAAGGGGCAGAATTCGAGCCTCTGAAGATCCAAGATGGGGCGATTCCGATCATAGGAAATGGATCCCAGCAGATTCGCCTTGGTCCGGAAGCAGCAAATTTAGGAATACCAGCGCTAATTCACTCTATGGGCAATTTGACATGGTATCAAGCGCTACATCAATTCCAGGTACTGCCTATGACAAAGTTTGGACTGATAGTTCAGGTGAATTCGAAGTTTTCCCCTTGGGTGACTCGAGATGCACAAATAGAGGAAATCCTTTGTTTGATACCGGCTATGGAACTTGTATAGCGCCTGATGGCAATGGTACTGAAAGATATAATCTTTGGGGTGGAACAGATGCCAGATCCGATCTGGAAAGAAAAAATGTCTTTATGTTTGTTAATCATGAATTCGACAATGGAATTGAATCTTTCACGGAATTTGGCCTTTATCAATCTGAATCAAACTTAACCAGGCATCCTTCCTTTGCCTTTAGCTCATCTAAGCATAGGGTTGGTCCGGATAATTATTACCTAAATCAATTAAAAGTTGACGGAGTAAATATTTTTGCTGGACAACAACTTTACATAGATAACTATCGCTATGCGGAAGTACCCAGGATTATCGATGTAGAGAAAGAGACTTATAGATTCCTTCAAGGGTTTAGAGGCTCTTTAGGCGAACGGGATTGGGAAACTGCGTTTGTTAAATCTGCTGCGACTTCAAATGATATTACGCACAACAGGGTTTCAAATACCCTTTTAAAAGAGGCGTTATGGGATTCAACCCCCGCGGCTTATAATCCTTTCGCTGCAGGTGTAGGCACTAATCTTGACAGGGCGATAGTTGATGCCTACAAAAAGCAAAGAAGCGATCTCCAGATGATCGATTTTAAAGTTTCAAATAACTCGATATTTGAATTACCTGCAGGTCCAGTTGGATTGCTGGCTGGAGTTGAATATAGAGAGGAAGAAGTTCGAGATAACAGAGATCCACGACTTGATGGCACTATAGATTATACTGATTATGAAGGCGACGCCTATCCGCTTGTTTCGGATCTTTTAAATTCAAGTCCCACAGGTGATGTTTCTGGAGAACGGGACGTAACGTCTATTTTTGCAGAACTACAAATTCCGATAACAGAAAACCTGATTGCTCAACTAGCTGTGAGATCTGAAGATCAGTCGGATGTTGGTTCATCTACGGTGGGTAAGTTTGCCGTAGGTTGGCAATTAACAGATTGGTTAAGGGTTAGAGGGTCTGTCTCTTCAGCATTTAGGGCGCCAAACATAGTTCAAATAAACGAGAAAATTGTTGTCAGGTCAGGAACTAGAAATGATTACAGTATGTATCAGGTCCAAACTGAAAATAGTATTAGTCATAGTAGTTCTGATGCAGATTCTCGATATACGATACAAAGGCAAGCGACGGGAGCTCAGAATTTAGAGTCTGAAGAATCTGATAACACCTCGTTCGGTCTCGTTTTAGAACCACTGGATGGGTTGGTAATTACGGCTGATTATTGGGAAATAGAGAAAGACAAAACAATAGGCTTGTTTGGTAGGAATAATCATACTGTTTTAGATATGATGAAAAGATTCGAGAACGGCTTAAATAGTTGTAGTACGTTTCAGGGGCATTCCGCAGTCGTTAGAGAGGCTCCGGATGATGGCGAGCTAGCTTATTTTGCAGCAGCCGGAGTTTGTCCTTTTGGATCAATAAAATATGTTGCTGACGAGTACATGAACTTAGCGAAGCGAACTATCGAAGGCTATGACGTTGCTGTTTACTATGACGTAGATACTCCTTTAGGCAATTTCGATTTAAGATACATTGGTAGTTTTATAGAAGATTTTTATCAAGCGCCAAGCGGTCAATTCAAAGCATTAACAGCCGCAAAAGCTAGCGGATTGATTCCTGCTGACATTCCAATTGATGGGTTCGGTGATCTATTGGGCAAAGATGGCAATTACGATAATAAACATTCGCTTCGATTATCTTGGAGAAGAGGCCCCTGGGGCGCAACTTTGACCGGTCTCAAAAAAGGGTCCTTTACTCAGGAAGCGTTGACGTTATCTGACGGAAGAAAATATGTAATCCCGTCTATGAGGACTATGGATATATCTGTTGATTATCGTTTCGAGCTTTATGATACTAATGCGAGAGTAAGGTTCGCGGTTAAGAATTTCCAAGACGAAAGAGCGCCTCTGGCAGATAGATATTATGGCTATTTTGCTGATGCTCATCAGGATTTAGGTAGGAATTATTATTTGGATCTGAGACTAGATTTCTAACTATTCCGCTAGAGTTTAAAAAGGGGGACTTCTGTCCCCCTTTTTATTAGACGTTAGCTGTTTTCTAGATCTCTGAAGACCTACCGTATTTAAAGTGTAGTGGAAACAATTATCTATGATTATGCGAATTTGGTTACTGGCCTCACTTCTCGTGCAGTTTTCATGCATGGCAAATACTCAATCGGTGGATATTGCGTCACCGATAACGACATCTAATCAAACCATTATTCGTTATGACAGTATCCATCACCCTGTAGTTGCACGTCACGGCATGGTAGTAACACAAAATGAACTAGCCAGCAGGGTTGGACAAAATATATTGGAGCAAGGTGGTAACGCGATTGACGCGACAGTAGCTATTGGTTTTGCCTTAGCTGTAACGCTGCCTAGGGCAGGCAATCTCGGTGGAAGTGGCTTCATGCTTATACATATGGAGCAAGCACAAGAGACCGTTGCACTTGATTTTAGATCAATAGCGCCATCGGCTGCACGTCTAGAGGATTTTATAGATGAAGACGGGAGTATTCTCTGGGATGATTTAACTTTTGGGGTCAGAGCTCCCGCTGTCCCTGGTACAGTTGCTGGTTTGTACCATGCTTGGCAAAAGTTTGGGTCACTCTCATGGCCATTACTATTAGCACCAGCAATAAATTTGGCTAAAGAGGGTATTGCGGTTAGCGAGGATCTAGCATATGCCCTTGCGGAAGCAATGCCGATAATGTCGCAATATCCCAGCAGTATAGTTGCTTATGCCAGAGATGCTGACAATTCTTATCTAGCGGGAGAAATATTGCATCAGCCGGATTTAGCTTGGTCGCTGGAACGAATTAGCGAGCAAGGAGCTAACGCTTTGTACAGCGGCGATATAGCTGAAAAGATAATAGATTTTATGGATCGATCTGGCGGTTATATTTCTTCACAAGATTTACAAAATTATCAAGTAAAAGAACGTGAACCAATTGCGACGAATTATCGCCAACATAAAGTCGTCACAATGCCGCCAAGCAGTGTGGGGGGATTGGCTCTCCTGCAGATGCTTAATGTGTTAAAACAATTTGATGTATCTAGATTAGAACCGGGCAGCGCAAGAAGTCTTCATTTGTTGGCAGAGGTAATGAAAAGAGTAAATGCTAATCGGCGGCAGGGGATTGGTGATACAGATTTTGTTTCAGTACCAATTAAGGGGATTTTAAGTGAGGAATTGGCTAAGGAAATAGCAGCCAGTATAGACCTAGAAGTGGCTTTGCCTGTTTCAGTAATAAAGCCAATAGATGCGAATCCTTATGATAGCCGCGAAACAACTCACTATTCCGTTGTGGATGATTTTGGAAATGCTGTATCAACGAGTTATACCCTAGGTTATTCATTTGGTTCTGGCCTGGTAGTGCCGGGTACAGGTATTTTACTCGATAATCAGATGCGAAATTTTGCCCACAGAGAACCTGGGCATGCTAATGAGATGAAGCCAGGGAAGCGGCCGGTCTCTACGATGACCCCAACGCTGGTTTTTGATGTTAACGATAAGGTTAAGATCGTTACCGGTACTCCCGGTGGTAGTCGCATTCATAATGTCATAATGCAATTACTTGTGAATTTGATCGATTACCAAATGAATATCGCTGAAGCGACTCATGCTCCACGAATATATCAGGGCTGGCGAACTTCTGAGCTTGCTATTGAGCGAGGGGTTAATGCTGATACAAGCTCTCTTCTACAGGTAATGGGCCATGACGTTCAGCTGCAACAAACGATGGGAAGTACTCAGTCTATTGCTAGAGGGGAAGAGCGGCTTTATGGTTCCGCCGACCCACGTCGACCAGGAGCTTTAGCTCTTGGCGTCAATGGCTTATTACATTGATAGAGAAGTTCCCATTCGTATGTGAGAGGTCTCAGAAGCTGGCGCTTGTATGAATGTAACTAGCTAGTAAGATAGGAAAGAATAATGAAGAATATTTTAGCACCCCTTTCGATAATAATTTTATTCTATGGATGCGCTTCAGTTGAGCCGCTCCAAGAAGAAAGGTGGAGTGGAAGAAACTTTAATGATTTAATAACTGCTTGGGGTACACCTTTCAATACTTCTGACCTTTCTGATGGAAGAAAGATAGTAAGATTTAATCTTGCCCATTGTGAACGGTCAAGATGTCTGTATTCTGCTTCTGAAATTATAGATGGGCTAGCCTATTACTGTAATATTGATGTCTTTGTCGAGCCTAATAATACAGTAGCTAGAATGGATTATATTGCGGAGGGAGGGGAAGGTAGTTGTCTAAGGCTAATTAGTGAGTTAGGAGATTAATGTAGAGGAGAATACGAGTGGCTAAGTCCTATTATAATTTCGAAAAACGCCAGAAAGAACTAGCCAAAAAGAAAAAGAAGGAAGAGAAGCGCTTGCGAAAAGCGAAGGTAAAGGATAGTCAGTCGCAGGACGATGAAACTATATCAGGAAACGATAACAAAGCGGGTCCAACCGGCGACTTATAGCAAACTAGTAGAAATCAATGAATTTTAAACACACAAAGGAAAGAGCAATATGAGTACAGGTACAGTAAAGTGGTTCAACGCAGATAAAGGTTTCGGTTTCATCACCCCAGAGGATGGTGGCAAGGATTTATTTGTTCATCATTCGGAAATTCAAAGTGGTGGTGAATATGCAACTCTCAATGATGGTCAGAAAGTAGAATTTGAAGTTGGGCAAGGTCAGAAAGGGCCGTGTGCAAATAAAGTTGTTGCCGTTTAAGCTATAACACATAACAAGTAGGTCAAGTGGATGCGCTATGCGCACTCACTTACCTAGGCGTTATATAAACTCTAGATGTCTACTAATGCTCTAATTGCGACATGTTAGAGGCAAAATGAGAAGGCACTGAGCTTCAGAATCGCTAAAGCCCTTATTTCCCCGTAGCTCAGCTGGATAGAGCCATCGCCTCCTAAGGCTAAAGCTCAGACGAGCATTTAGAGATTTGGAAAATACACCGGAGAAATTAGAAGTACCGCCATCTGATTATTCGGAGAAATAATGGAGATTCTTTCTGCTGTTTTCGCGATAGTCTTTGTGGGTTTCTTACTTTACTTTTTTTATCGGAAAAAAGAGAAAGACGACAAGCAAAGGAAAGAGGCTAGAGATCTAGCCAGAGAGACTTATAAGAAAGCCCGTTCAAGCAAAGATGATAAGGAAAATTCACATCCAACAGAACATGATGAGTCAGATGACTTAGAAATGGTCAAGGCCATTAAAGAGGAATCAAAATAANAACAATCAAAGAGAATTNGATTTTTGTCCTATGTATTATGTTCGNAATTTTTGTGGTCTTTGCTGGGTTGAATAGTTGGGATTTTTNATTAAGAAATCACAACAAAAAGAGAAAGGTGGAGCACAGAATGGGCACAGACAAGAGGTAGTAAGAGTAATTCTTATAAGTTATTGATTTTTATACATGTCCCCGTAGTTCAGCTGGATAGAACAATCGCCTCCTAAGCGATAGGTCAGGCGTTCGAATCGCCTCGGGGACGCCAAAATTCTCATTTTCCGGAATGTAATAGCTTTAAGTAAAAATCATTGAGTAAAAGAAACCGGCTGTTATAGCTTGAGATATGGCAAGGACATTACCTGCAAGGGAACGGTAACCGAGTCCGACAANAGAAATTTTGCTTTGCGAGTGATGGCCTCTGCATCGAGTATTGCTAGCAGTAGGTTGCCATTTTCTGTATTACAGTAACTGACTATTTTGGCAGGCTTTTTTTCCTGCCCTTCAAACGATTGAAGCACGGAGCTATCGGGGCTGATTGATTTCTCACTTTTTAATAGAAACATACGCTTTTTTGGAGTGCCTCGATAATACGTACGGGCGACTATTTCTTGGCCGGTATAGCAACCTTTATCGAAATCAACAGCACCAGAAATATCATAATTGAGTAATTGTGATGTGTATTTTTCGCTGTGCAGTTTGTCAACATGCACCAATCCTGAGCGTATGTCTTCATACAGCCAATTTGAATTAGCGNTGGCTGCTGAAGGGCCAGGGTCCGGTCTGAACTCATTAACACGTGAAATATCAAAGCACCAGAGTTCGAAACGGTTTACTAGACCCGGTATTTTCACGAGGTAAGTATCGTTTGATTTTATTACCGCGTTATCAGCCTTAGGTAAAGAGCCGAAATTGCCTTTGAGGGAGTCTCCGCAATTGCCCATGTATCCAATTCCTATTGGAGAAGACTCAGGTATTTCTAGTTTCACTTTGGAAAACACCGAGTACTTGGCCAGTGTTGAAATTATAATCTCGGCCATGTTGGGCTGGGTTTGCAAATAGCAGTCACCCTCAAGCAAAAGTACGCGTAAATCTGCAACTATTCGACCCTTTAAGTTGAACAGGGCGCCCATTAGACTCTGTGTCGTACTGAGGCTTTCCATATTGCAACTGAGTTGTCCTTGCAGAAATTGGATCGAATCTGGTCCGCTGACTCTCACAAATTGGTAGTGGGATAAGTCGACAACTTGCATGTTAATTTCTCAAATAGTTAATGGATTGACTGACTTGACAAGAAGGNCGCAATGGAATTTAAATTTCGCATAATGTNTTATTAAAGGAGCGGGTACATCTCATAGTGATGGCCCATTATATGCAGGAATTCGATAAGCATAAAATCTTTTGGCGTAGCCGGCGGGGGATGCTTGAGCTGGATTTGTTACTTGTTCCCTTCACTAACGAAGTTTTGGAAACCCTTAGTCCCAAGGATCAGGTGTTATATGAGGAATTGCTAGAGCAGGATGACCAAGACTTGTTAAGCTGGCTAATGGGCCGTGAAAACCCAGCTAACATAGGCTTTAAGAGCTTGATCGAGAAAATATTGAAGTATAATAATCGAGCTGACTAAGCCGTTTTACTACGCAAGTTTACCCGTACGGCGGACAAAATAGGTGTTTAAGTCTTTACTTGGATTCGAACCACCTTTTGTGGAGAACTGGTTTAAGGTTTTGGTAATAAGATCGTGTCTTCTGCGACACCTTGGGTTTGAGGGTAGTCTTGAGTAAAGTGAAGACCTCGACTTTCCTTGCGTTTCAGGGCGCTAGTGATGATCAATTCGGAAACTAGAGCTAAGTTTCTGAGTTCCAAATTATCGTTAGAGACCTTATGTTTTAGGTAATGATCACGTATTTCTTCGCTTAATAATTTGATACGACGATCGGCACGAATTANACGTTTATTATTTCTCACAATCCCAACAAAATCCCACATTAAACGACGTATTTCTTCCCAATTATGGGAAACCAGTACTTCGTCGGCTGAAGTCCTCAACTGACCCTCTTCCCAAGGATGGATTCCACTAACCCATTCGGTCATCTGTATCTTTTCAGCAATACTTTGGGATGCACCAAAAGCAACAACGAAGCACTCGAGAAGAGAGTTACTGGCCATGCGATTGGCACCATGCAGTCCACTGAAACTGGTTTCACCGATTGCATAAAGGTTGCGAACATCAGTTTCGCCTTTCTTATTGATAACCACGCCCCCACAAGTGTAATGAGCAGCAGGTACGACTGGAATTCTATCGATCGTGATATCTATCCCAAACCCCAGACAGCGTGAGTAGATAGTAGGAAAATGCTCCTTTATAAAATTTGCCGGTTTATGGGTGATATTCAGATATACACAATCGCAACCTAGGCGTTTCATTTCAAAGTCAATCGCGCGAGCAACTATATCCCGAGGAGCTAACTCTTCGCGGTCATCGAATTTGGACATAAAGCGAGAGCCATNCGGCAATTCCAGTTTCGCTCCTTCTCCTCTCAAGGCCTCGGTAATNAGGAAAGATTTAGCGTGGGGATGATACAAGCAGGTTGGGTGGAACTGGTTAAATTCCATGTTGGCCACCCGACAACCTGCACGCCAAGCCATTGCAATACCGTCACCACTAGCCCCATCCGGATTTGTAGTATACAAGTAGGCTTTGCTGGCCCCCCCTGTGGCCAGTACCACAAACTTTGCCCGAATGGCTTCTACTCGGTTAGTCTCCTGATTTAGGAGATAAACGCCCACGCAGACGCTACCAGCTTCGTTCTTAATTCTTTGAGTCACCAAATCAACAGCCGTACGACCTTCGAGTAGCTTTATGTTTGCGTGGGCCTGAGCGCGTTTCCGAAGCGTTTCAAAAACCGCTTTGCCGGTTGCATCGGTAGCATGAATGATGCGTCGGTTAGAGTGACCGCCTTCTTGAGTTAAATGCAGCGAACTTAGGTCGGAAGCACCGGTGCTGCTAGATAGAATTGTATTGTCTTTTGTCTGCTTCGTTGTAAACGGCACGCCCAGCCCCACAAGCCAAGTCACNGCCTCGGCACTGCGGTTTACTACGTGCTCCACTACATCTCGATGGCAAAGACCCACACCAGCGGCCATGGTGTCTTCCAGATGTGATTCAAGACTGTCCTCNGAATCTAGCACAGCAGCAATTCCACCCTGAGCGTAAAAGGTGGCTCCTTCTTTTAGGTCACCTTTGCTGAGCACCGTAACCTGAGCTAATGGCGCGATTCGAAGGGCTAACGTGAGACCGGCAGCACCACTACCAATTATAAGTATGTCGGTTTTCTTAACAATGTTAAATGTGCTGGCTGTCATGGACTCTACTGGCAACTTATTGAAATAACTTATTTTTTANATAATTTTGGGACTTTATTTAACTGGAACTGTAGGGATTACGAGTAATCGAAAAATACTTCCGAAGGGCGATATCCTGAGACTAATATAACGANTCCTTAGTTTTACCTCGGTTTCATTAAACTGTAATAATTGTATAGCTATTCCTCAAGGGTTGTGTGAACTTTTGCACTAGCGTAATGTCTATCGCAGTGTGTACATTTGTTCTCGATAATGGGTTGAGCGAGCCTTGTCAAATTTGGATTTCCTGAGGCAATAAAAGGTTGGAACAAATGGCGGAAGGCACAGATCAGCAGTTAGTTGACAAGGTATTGAGTGGCGACAAGAATGCATTCAATTTGCTGGTACTTCGTTACCAACATCGTGTGGCGGCGCTAATTGGCCGCTTTATCCAAGATCCACTCGAGGTGGAAGATGTCAGTCAGGAAACATTCATTAAAGCTTACAGGGCTTTATCTTTATTTCGAGGTGACAGCGCGTTTTACACTTGGTTATATAGGATTGCTGTAAACACAGCAAAAAACCATTTGGTTTCCAGGAATCGCCGACCACCGGCAAGCGATATAGANGTAGATGAAGCTGAAGGTAGTGAAATTGGGTTTGTTCTAAGGGAAATTGAGAACCCTGAGAGTAGATTGGCTACGGATAAGCTGAAACAGGCCATTAAGTCAGCAATAGAGGATTTACCTGAAGATTTACGCACTGCTTTAACCCTGCGGGAATTCTCTGGTTTGAGTTACGAAGACATAACGGAAGTCATGGATTGTCCGGTTGGTACCGTCAGATCTCGTATATTTAGAGCCAGGGAGGCGATCGATAAAAAAATCCGGGAATTGCTGTAACTTATATGGGAACTGAATTCAACTAAAGCTGTCAGAAGTAATTGATACTAGCTTTGTGAATAAAATAAGTAAAACAGAGCGATAGAAATTAGAGTATAGGGGAGCACAATGAGCCAGTTTGAGAGGGAGTCCTTATCCGCTTTGCTTGATAACGAAGCGGACGACTTGGAGTTGCTTCGCCTACTGAGGTCCATGGAGACCAACCCGGAATTTGCACAAACTTGGGAGCGCTACAATCTAGTGCAATCATTGCTGCATAATACCGGTGTATCAGTTAGCTCTGACTTGGCTGCGGGCATCGAGCAACGGATNCAAGATGAACCTAAATTGTCGATGCCAGGCAAACCTCTCTCCCGCTGGCAACAAACTCTTTCTAAGTTCGCCATAGCAGCTTCGGTTGCTGCTGTCTTCATATTTGCGTTTCAAAGTAGTCTCAATAACTTGGATAGGCCCCCACTAGTGCAAACTAGTGGTTCTGAAACTGAACAGATTACACCTCAATCCGGAGCTGCCGTAGTAGTGGAATCTTCCAATTTTGAGGTAGATCCCGAGGCTCAGCAACGTCTGCTCGAATATATTGAGAGTATGTCTTTTGACGAGGGCGATCCGGTACCAGTNGAACATATCCAGGAATCATCTCTTTATCGCCTGGTGAACGAACTTCAGGTCAGGCCCTAATCAAATAGCCAAAANAGGTTACTTAACGATTCCTGTAGAGGCATTGCTCAGCTTTGCATCTAATTGGCGAAGAGCTTTCCTCCCAAAAAGTGTACTTTTTTCGCCGCTATTTGCCTCCCGAGTATTATGCTAAAGTAGCACTTCCTGCGCGGATCCCGTTAACCCTGGATTTATGCCACGGAAGTCAGATTTGTCACTAGGATTTGATAGAAACCCATGAAACAAATAATACGAACACGTAGCGCTCAACTGAGGAACANACTGTTNACATTACTGGTTTTAGGTCTATTAGAACCCATAGTTTTTGCCGCAGAGCTACCTAATTTTGCGGAACTGGTCGAAGTAAACGCCCCTACAATTGTCGAGATTGCCACCTCGCGACAGGTTGAAGCGCGGCCATCGGGTGAAGATCGAGAACTAGAAGAGTTGCTTCGTCGNCTAAATCCTGGTCAGGAACCAGGGCTTGATCCGGAAAACATTCCAGACCTTCGTCAGCGGGGCGCTGTTGGGTCCGGATTTATCATTTCTGTAGACGGATACATTATTACAAACAACCACGTTGTAGCAGGAGCAGACGAAATCAGGGTCACTCTAAACGACCGACGTGTATTCGATGCGAAAATCGTCGGTTTGGATGAGCCATCTGATCTAGCGCTTTTAAAAGTAGACGCAAATGACTTGCCATATGTTGAATTCGGTAATTCTGACGTGCTGCGGGTTGGTGAGTGGGTGCTGGCGATTGGCTCTCCATTTGGCTTAGAGTTCTCGGCGGCGGCGGGTATCGTCAGCGCTAAGGGTCGTTCTGTGCCAGGTCGTCGGTCAACATACAACTATATGTCATTTATACAGACGGATGTAGCGATTAACCAAGGGAATTCCGGAGGTCCCTTGTTTAATCTTGACGGCGAAGTGGTGGGAATTAATTCGCAGATACTGAGCAGTACCGGTGGTTCGAATGGAATTTCGTTTTCAATACCAAGTAATGTTGCCCTCAATGTAGTCTCCCAGCTAATGGATTCTGGTCGCGTCGAACGTGGGCTGCTAGGAGTTCGAATGCGNGAAGTAGATCATGCCCTCGCGCAAATCTTNGANTTAGAGCGNCCTCGTGGAGCCTTTGTAGATGAAGTGCAACCGGCCAGTCCTGCAGAGAGCAGCGGTATACGCAACGAAGATATTATTCTGGAGTTCAATGGGCACAACATTGAATATTTCACTGACCTCCCATTCTATGTCGGTCAATATCGGCCTGGAACGGAGGCGGAAGTTGTAGTCTATCGGGATGGTATGCGCCTAACTCGAACGGTGGTGCTTGGTAGCTCTCCGACTAACATCATGGTAGCAGCACAACCCGAAATTACAAAAGAACGTGACAATCCACTTGGATTTCGGGTTACTGATCTCAGTGAAGAGACGCGTCAGGTTACTGGTATAGGCGGTGTACGAATTGCCGAGTTAAATGAAGGGCCNGCTAGAGACGCCGGTCTTTTGGTGGGAGATGTAGTTGTAGCTCTAAATCGACAAGAGGTTACATCTTCAACAGAGTTTGCCGAGGTGGCAAATAATTTGCCGGAATCAGGATTCGTGCCGATCCGTATAGTACGTGAAGGACAGGGAACCACTATGGCGCTGGAACTCTCCCCTTGACTTCACTAGCCATTAGCAATTTTTGTCCCAGCAAATCTTCAATTCCTGACACTGTTATCAGAATATTGTAGACTTGTATCCTCGTTTTAGCTGGCCCATCTCCCTTTTTGTGTATCTAACGATTTCTTGACTGCCTTAAGCCACATTCGCAATTTTTCCATCATTGCGCATATTGATCATGGCAAATCTACGTTAGCTGATCGCTTTATCCAGCATTGCGGTGGACTGAGTGATCGTGAGATGGATGACCAGATTCTAGACTCGCTTGACATTGAACGAGAGCGTGGCATTACCATTAAAGCGCAAAGTGTCACTTTGTATTACGAAGCCAAGGACGGCAATCGTTACCAATTAAATTTTATTGATACACCCGGGCATGTGGACTTCAGTTACGAAGTGTCACGGTCACTCGCGGCGTGTGAAGGGGCTTTATTGGTGGTCGATGCTGGTCAGGGGGTGGAAGCACAAACGGTAGCTACATGTTATACGGCAATCGAGCAGGGTCTAGAAGTGATCCCAGTCTTAAANAAGATGGATTTACCTCAGGCTGAACCTGACCGTGTCCGTCTAGAAATCGAGGAAATTATTGGCATCGATGCTACAGAAGCAGTTTGTGTTAGTGCCAAGACCGGGATGGGTGTTGAAGAGACACTAGAAGAGATTATTGCCAAGGTGCCGCCGCCAAGTGGTAATAGAGAGGATGCGTTGCAGGCGTTAATTATTGACTCACGGTTCGATAATTATCTTGGCGTAGTGTCACTGGTCAGAGTAGTGGCAGGAAGGCTGCAAAAAAACGATAAGATAGTCGTTAAGTCTGTCGGTAAGACTTATGTTGTCGATACTGTTGGTGTGTCCACGCCTAAGAGAAACGAAACTCATGAGTTGGCGGCCGGAGAGGTTGGGTTTATAGAAGCAGGGATTAAAGATATTCATGGCGCGCCGGTTGGAGACACTATCACACTGTCCAACACGCCTGAGATTGAAGCTCTCAGTGGTTTTCGTAAAATCCATCCTCAGGTGTATGCTGGGTTGTACCCAATTTCGTCCGACGATTTTGAGAATTTTCGNGACGCTCTCTCAAAACTCACATTGAATGATGCNTCACTATTTTATGAGCCTGAAAGCTCCGATGCGTTGGGTTTTGGATTTCGTTGTGGATTTCTTGGCATGCTGCACTTGGAGATTATCCAGGAACGATTGGAAAGGGAATATGGTTTATTTTTGATAACCACGGCGCCGACAGTAATTTATGAAGTTGAGCTGNTCAATGGTGATGTGGAGATGGTAGATAGCCCGTCCCGACTACCGCCTATTAATTCTATTCAGAAAATGAGTGAGCCTATCGTACTTGCCAACATACTGGTACCTCAGGAATACTTGGGAAATGTGATTAATCTCTGCGTGGAGAGACGCGGTATTCAAAAGAAGATGGAGTTCTTAGGAAGCCAGGTTTCTCTGAACTATGAATTACCAATGAATGAAGTTGTTCTAGATTTTTTCGATCGATTGAAATCAGTAAGTCGGGGATATGCATCTCTGGATTATCATTTTATCCGCTTTGAGAAGTCTAATCTGGTACGTTTAGATATTCTTATTAACGGCGATAAAGTAGATGCATTAGCCTTAATCGTGTACCGCGATCACGCTCAGGCCAAAGGGCGACAACTTGTGGAGAAAATGAAAGAGTTAATCCCTCGNCAACTGTACGATGTCGCGATTCAGGCAGCTATTGGCGGGCAAATAGTTTCTAGGCAAACGGTTAAGGCGCTCAGAAAAAATGTCACTGCAAAATGTTATGGTGGTGATGTGACTCGCAAAAAGAAATTACTTGAAAAGCAAAAGGCAGGGAAGAAGCGCATGAAACAAGTGGGTAATGTCGAAGTACCACAAGAAGCATTTTTGGCNGTGCTGAAAGTTGACGGTTAGCATAAATAATGGATATTGATTTTTCTTTAGTTTTGGTGTCCCTGGTGGCCTTCTGTGGTGCACTTTGGCTGCTTGATAATTTCTTTATCAAGAAAACACGGCTAGCGGCTGTTGAAAATTATACGCGTAACCANGCCAAGGATCGCAGCAAGGAAGAAATAGCGANCGCCATTGAAGAATATTTAAAGGAACCCCTGATAATAGAATATGCTAAGTCTTTCTTTCCAGTATTGCTTATTGTGCTGGTTTTGCGATCATTTCTGGTGGAACCATTCCAAATACCGACTGGTTCGATGATTCCTACCCTGAACGTAGGCGACTTCATACTGGTAAACAAGTATGCCTATGGCGTGCGCCTCCCAATAATTGGAACCAAAATNATACAAGTGAAAGACCCCGATCGTGGTGAAGTTATCGTATTTGTGCCTCCTCATGAAAATAAATACTACATAAAACGGGTAATCGGGCTTCCTGGTGATACAGTCCGCTATGAAGACAAGACTCTATTTATCAATGGAGAATTGATTAGTAAGGATTACGTCGAATCTATTATGATCCAGACTAGCATAGGTGATTTGCCTGGAGTGTTGTACTCGGAAACTATAAACGGTGTCGAGCATGCTACCCAAAACATNGATGCAGTTGGTCGGCAGCGAACACGCACTAACTGGGTTATACCCAATGGGCACTATTTCATGATGGGTGACAATCGTGATAATAGTAGCGACAGCCGGGTATGGGGGACAGTTCCTAACGAGGACATTGTTGGTAAGGCAATTGCTGTGTGGATGCATAAGGAGCCGGGTTTGCACTTGCCAACATTTTCTAGAAATCAACGTATAAAATAGATGGCGATTGATTTCGACAAACTTCAGCGGTCCATCAATTATAAATTNAGTAACCTGGAACTAGTTAGACGAGCATTAACCCACGCTAGTGCCAGCCATTTGAACAACGAACGTCTAGAGTTCCTTGGTGATTCGTTATTAGGTTTTCTTGCCGCTGAATCTCTTTTTGATAGCTTCCCAGATGGTTCCGAAGGTGAACTGACCCGACTTCGAGCGAGTATGGTCAATAAGTCGACTCTAGCGGGTATCGCTTCTAAATTGGGCCTTGGCGAATTCATACAATTGTCACCTGGTGAATTGAAAAGTGGTGGCAGAGAGACTGAATCAATCCTGGCGGATACTGTGGAAGCAATCATCGCAGCTGTATACCTTGACGGAGGAATAGGCCCATGTAAAAAGTTGGTCATGAGCTGGAGTAGTTCTGCAGGGTCGCAAAAAGACGCTAAAACCCTGTTGCAGGAAACTATGCAAGCAGAGGGGTTGAGCTTGCCTGAATACCGAGTGGTCGAGGTAACAGGTAAACCCCCTCAGCAGAGCTTTCTCGTAGAGTGCGAGGTGGTAAATTTAGACAAGCCTCAACAAGGTCGAGGTAACAGTAAGCGTAATGCTGAACAGGAAGCGGCTAAGAAAATTTTGACGGAGCTGGGAGAACTTAATTGAGGCAGAAAATGCGAACTGAGGTACGTTGCGGTTATGCGGCGATTGTCGGCAGGCCCAATGTTGGCAAGTCTACCCTCCTGAATCATCTGCTCCGGCAGAAAATTAGTATTACTTCGCGTAAACCCCAAACAACCAGACATCGCATTCTCGGAATAACCAGTAATGGACATTGTCAGTGTGTTTTCGTCGATACACCNGGGTTTCATTCGGGCTTTAATAAAACGCTAAATAAATTAATGAATGAGACTGTCATCAGGGTAATTAATGATGTAGATATTATCCTTTTTCTCGTGGAGAGATTGACCTTCAATGCAGAAGACGAAGCGGTACTTACGGTGCTGCAAAAAACCGATGTACCGATTTTACTGGTAATTAATAAAGTAGATTTAGTGGGAGATAAAAGCTGTCTGCTGCCCCATATCGAAAAATTAGCTGTCAAGGGAAACTTTGCCGAGATTATTCCACTTTCCGCTCTCGGTGGGCACAACTTGGTGGAACTTGAGGGGCTGGTTAGACAATACTTGCCGGAGGGGCCTTTTTTGTTCCCCCGCGATCAGTTAACGGATCGCAGTGACCGTTTCATGGCTGCTGAGCTCATTCGCGAAAAAATCACTCGTCAACTAGGTGATGAGATACCGTATGAAGTTACAGTTGAAATTGAGAAATTCAAACAAGAGGGTAATACCTTAAATATTCACGGATTAATACTGGCTGATAATAAAGGCCAGAAAAAAATACTTATAGGAAAAGACGGAGAGCGTTTGAAGCGCATTGGATCAGCCGCGCGTGAAGATATGGAGCGCGCATTCGAAACCAAGGTGATGTTGAATCTTTGGGTAAAAGTGAAATCAGGTTGGGCGGATGATAAGAGGGCACTTCAAAGTCTTGGCTACCTTGAACCCCTTTGACTTACCCCATAATAGTTACGTAATTAACCTTGTATGATGGAAACCCGTATTCTCTTGCAGCCGGCCTACTTATTGCATAGGGCTCCCTTCCAGAATACTAGTTTTTTAGTGGATTTCTTCACTTACGATTACGGTCGGATAAGAGCAGTGGCAAAAGGAGCAAGACGCGAAAAGTCTAAGTACCGCTCACTCTTGCAGCCATTTCAGCCATTGTTGATATCCATGAGCGGTCGAGGCGAGGTTAAGACAGTAAATGGAATCGAAACCAGTTTGTCGGCTATTGTTTTAAAGAGAGAACGTTTGTTTAGCGGACTTTACGTGAATGAATTACTAACACGTCTATTAAATAACTACCAAGAACATACGGTGCTTTATAAAAATTACCAGGAAACATTGATCAATTTACAGAGCAACCAAGAAATAGAGGTGGTGTTGCGTCGCTTTGAATTAAACCTATTAGCTGGTCTGGGTTATGGCATCAATCTCGAAGAAGATGCTCACAGCCAGCTGCCCATAGAGCCAGAATCTAATTACCGATTTACACCTGATATGGGCTTTGAGCTTAGCGATACGGATTCGAGGACGAATGCAAATCCAAGTGTTTTTTCAGGGCGAGTCTTGATAGCACTGCGGAAATTCGAGCTCCATGATAAAGCCGTGGCGAAATCGGCAAAACTGTTACTAAGGCAGGCCTTAACTTTCCACTTGGGCGACAAGCCTATTAATAGTAGGGCGCTATTTAGCAGCTTTATTTAAATAGTTTTTCTATGACCGCCTACAATAAAAGGCCTTACATAGAAAGCAGCTTTACCAGTGGACTCTGGCCCGTGTAGAATTCAGCGCTTTCCTGCTCGCACTATTTCCATATATCTCTAGGGTCCTAAATTATGTCTTACCCCACGATAGAGAATTTCATCGGCAATACTCCACTGGTCAGACTACAAAATCTGCCGGGAGATACCTCCAACATTGTATTAGCAAAACTGGAAGGGAATAATCCAGCTGGGTCAGTCAAAGATAGACCAGCTCATAGCATGATACTTCAAGCAGAATTGCGCGGTTATATCAAACCAGGGGATAGGTTAATTGAAGCAACTAGTGGTAATACCGGGATAGCCTTAGCAATGGTGGCAGCGGTAAAAGGATATCGCATGACCCTTATAATGCCGGACAACCTCAGCGACGAGCGAAAAGAATCCATGGTGGCTTATGGGGCAGAACTCATCTTAGTCAGTGAACAGCAAGGTATGGAAGGAGCAAGGGATCTGGCTCAACAGATGCAAAATGACGGTAAAGGCCTTGTTTTGGACCAGTTTGCCAATCAGGATAATCCTAATGCCCACTATATGTATACCGGCCCAGAAATTTGGCAAGATACCAGGGGCGAGATTACGCATTTTGTAAGTTCTATGGGTACTACTGGCACTATCATGGGTGTTTCACGTTATCTGAGAGAGCAGAATCCAGAAATCGAAATCATAGGTCTGCAACCTCAAGAAGGCTCGCGGATTCCCGGTATTCGCCACTGGCCACCAGAGTACCTGCCAAAAATATTTGATCGCAAGCGGGTAGATAGGGTCATAGATGTAGACCAAAAGGACGCGGAAGTTACGATGCGTGCACTTGCTAAAAATGAAGGCATTTTCTGCGGTGTCTCGTCTGGTGGCTCTATCTATGCTGCCCTGGAGTTATCGAAGCAACTTGAAAATGCCGTTATTGTAGCGATAATCTGTGATCGTGGTGACCGTTACCTATCTACTGAAGTGTTTTCTGAAACTTAGTTTTAAATCGAAACACGCTGTGTTGTCGCATTCCGGATCTCTTTTCTTTATATCACATGAGAAAACGCAAATTACGCACACAACGACTCTTTACTGAGCCTATCAAGCTTCATATAAGCGGTTTAAGTTCGGAAGGGCGAGGTATAAGCCATCAAAATGGCAAAACAATTATTGTCGATGGGGCGCTGCCGGGAGAGGAGGTAATAGCGTCTTACGCTCGCACAAACCGTTATTTCTATGAGTTTCGAGTCGTTAAAGTATTAACCTGTTCCCCTGTGCGTACTGAGCCACCTTGTTTGTATGCAAGCCGTTGTGGTGGTTGTTCATTACAACATGTAAGCGTTGCGGCCCAGTTAGATTTCAAGGAATTGTCGTTATTTGAACATCTCGAGCAAGCTATTGATGCAAAAGTGTCCAATTTAGAGTTATTACCGCAACTAAAGGGTGATTCCCTTTACTATCGCCGCAAAGCTAGGCTCACGGTTCGAGTAGTGAAAAAAAAAGGAGGGGCATTAGTTGGCTTCCGAGAAAAATACGGATCTTTCATAACGGATATGAAATCATGTCATGTGCTGGTTAAGGAAGTAGCTGACCTGATACCCTCGCTAAGAACTCTTATTACTGAGCTTGAAGGACGCCAGGTAATTCCACAAATCGAGGTCGCGGTTGGTGAGTATAAGGATCAAGATAATTTAAGGGAGAATTCTCAGGCCCTGAATAAGGTGGCTTTGGTGATTCGTCATTTAAAGCCATTAAGCAAAACGGACCTACAAACTTTATGCGACTTTGCTCAGGAGTGGTCCATCGAGCTTTATTTACAACCTAAAAGTATTGAGAGTGTACACAAGATACATCCGAAACAGACAGTTGAACGACTTCAATATTTCTTAGCAGATTTTGACCTGGCTCTGAATTTCCATCCGATGGATTTTGTCCAAGTAAATGCGGATATTAATCGGCAATTAGTAAAGCGGGCAATTCGCTTGCTGGACTTAAACAAAGAAGACCGAGTATTGGATCTGTTTTGCGGTCTAGGCAATTTCACTCTGGCGATAGCTAGATATTGCAGGGAGGTTGTCGGAGTAGAGGGAAACGATGAGATGGTAAAACGCGGAAAGGAAAATGCGCTACTAAACAATATCAGCAACGCGAAGTTCTATAGGGAAAACCTGAGCAAGAACATTGAAAATAAACCTTGGTTGTCGCTTCACTTCAGTAAGGTATTAATTGATCCGCCTAGATCAGGAGCTATTGAAATCCTTAAACAGATAGCAAATCTCCAAGCGGAAAGAATTATTTATATATCCTGCAATTTAGTAACTCTGGCCAGAGATACTGCCTTATTAGTTGCTGAAGGTTATCGATTGAAATCTTGCGGTGTGGTGGATATGTTCCCTCATACTGCGCACGTAGAGTCCATGGTTCAATTTGAGCTGGTGGATTAACCTATCGCTGAACGAAAACTACAAAAGAGAGTAATAACAATTGAATGAAGCTGAATTTATAAAAAGATCTGCCATAGAAAAGCTTGTCGCTTTAATGGTCATGTTGCGTGATCAGAAACTTGGATGTCCCTGGGATCTTGAACAGACTATCGAATCGTTGGTGCCTTATACATTGGAGGAGGTTTATGAGGTGGTCGATGCGATAGACAAAAATGATATGGTAGAGCTCAAAGATGAGTTAGGAGACCTGTTATTTCAGGTCGTTTTTTATGCTCAGATAGCTTGTGAGGAAGGGCTGTTCACGTTCGATGATGTGGCCGATTCCATTACTGCTAAATTAATACGCCGTCATCCTCATGTTTTTCCGGACGCGACAATAGGTAGTTTTGGTAGTAAGTCATACATATCCTCAGACCAAGTAGTGGTTAACTGGGAAGCAATTAAACAAGAAGAGAAAATCAAAAAACTACAACACCGAGCGCAAAGAGGTCAAACCGAAAAGGAGGATTCTACGGATGCTATTGCGAGTACATTAGATGATGTGCCGCGTTCATTGCCAGCACTGGAGCGAGCTTATAAATTACAGAAACGGGCAGCCAACACGGGATTTGATTGGAGCGATATTGCTCCTGTAATCGAGAAATTAAAAGAAGAAAGTGCTGAATTTCAATCAGCGCTTGAAACAAAAAACCAACAGCAAATTCAAGCGGAAATAGGAGATGTATTATTTACCGCAGTTAATCTAGCAAGACACGCATCAGTAGAGCCTGAAATAGCTTTGCGAGCGGCTAACCACCGCTTTGAAGAGCGATTCAAATGGATTGAGACCACCTTGTATTCACGAGACCAAACGGTGAATGAAACGAACCAGGAACAACTTGACGAACTTTGGGAGCAAGCTAAGGGAATGGGGCTATAACCAAGAGTTGAATGAAACAAAGCATATAGATAACAGGAATACATCATGAGAATTATTTTGTTGGGAGCACCTGGTGCTGGTAAGGGTACCCAGGCGCAGTTCCTGAGTGAAAAATATGCTATCCCTCAAATTTCAACGGGAGACATGCTGCGTGGAGCAGTAAAAGCGAAAACTGAATTAGGAATACAAGTAGAACAGGTAATGGCCTCAGGAGGCCTAGTGACCGACGACATTATTATTGCGCTAGTAAAAGAGCGTATACAGGAAAAAGATTGCTCTAAAGGCTTCCTGTTTGACGGATTTCCACGGACTATTCCACAGGCACAAGCTCTATTGGATGCAGGCGTTGATATTAATGTAGTGCTCGAAATAGATGTTGCTGATGACGAGATCGTTAAGCGTCTAAGTGGCAGGCGTGTACATCTTGATTCAGGACGCGTTTATCACATAGATTTTAACCCACCCAAGGTGGAGAACCGTGATGATGTTACTGGTGAAGAATTGATACAGCGCATTGACGACAAGGAAAAAACAGTACGTAGTCGTTTAAGGTTATACCATCAGCAAACTGAACCACTGGTTGATTTTTACACGCAGTTAACAGCCTCAGGTAGAGCGGTAGATATAATCCGAGTGAATGGAGTTGCATCTGTTGAGCAGATTAAGAATGAAGTGTTTGCAGCGTTAGATTAATTATTACAGCTAGAGCCTCGGAATCAGCTTTCTTTTTCATTTCTCATTATAGCTATTTAGATACCATCATAATTGCGTTAGTTAATACAAATTTTCTTTCACAAGATGATCAAAGTTTCGTCGGAACTTTATTTAGTGAGTTCCCCCAAACGAAGTTAACAAACTTATTACGTTTCTTTCTGAATATTTCTATTTATAAAGTACGCAAAAAATAATTCTTTTCTTAAAGTTTTTCTTTTAACTAGCGAAATATGAAACTAACACCATGTGAAAGTGGGATACTTTCATGGGTAAATAATATTTAATTTTTTATCAAAGCAATTGTAATGAGTTTGCTGCAAGCCAAATAATTTTTATGATATGTTGCCGGCGAGCAGTGTGTTCAATAAGTTAACTTAAGCAAAAGTTTCAAAACTTAGTTTAGAGAGAAACGGTGATGGCTAAAGTTAAGTCGAAGAAGAAAGTAGCTGCTAAGAAAAAGCCGGCAGCTAAACGGATTCGCAGTAAAGCTATCTCTAAAGCAAAGACAGCCGTAGCAAAATTAAAAAAGGAAGGAAGGGTAGCTGTTAAGACATTGGCTATTGCTCGTAAAAAAGCTGCCGCAGCCAGGAAAAACTCTCTAATAACTAAAACTAAATTAAAGAAAAAAGCAGCGATAAAAACACAAGTCGCCTCTCAGAAAGCAGCTGCAAAAGCAGCTAGCCTTGACGCTAGATTACGCATGGCGAAAGCAAAACTCCGAGCTTCAGAGTTGGCGGCTAGGGCCAAAGCGAAAAAAGCGGCTGAAGCTGCGAAAACTGAAGCTGATCTACAAAAGGCTGTGGCAAGTTTTATTGCTAGATGGAAAAAGAAAAGGGCGAAGTTAGGAGCCGCCAAGGCGGCAAGACAAGCTCGTAAGGATGCTCAAAGAGCGAGGATGGCGGCTATAAAAGCGGCTAAAAGAGGGAAAACCGCGGTCAATAAAACGGCTGCAAAGGCTAAAGCGGCAGCCCGAAAAGCAGCACGAAAGATAACTTCAACTAAGAAACCAGTGGGGAAGACTATGGCTAAGAAGAAACCAGCAAAAAAGAGAAAAGCGGCGTCCAAAAAGAAGGTTGCTAAGAAAAAAGTAATTAAAAAGGCTGCTCCTAAGAAGGCAGCGAAGAAGAAGGCGGTGAAGCGTAAAGCAGTTAAACGCAAAGCACCTGCTAGAAAGAAGGCAGCCAAGAAGAAGGCGGTGAAGCGTAAAGCAGTT
>PARV01000025.1 GCA_002712055.1 Gammaproteobacteria bacterium
TAGAGACAATAGGCTTGGTCATGGACATGATGAAGAAAATTGTGTCGTCAGTCATCGCTTCGTCCGATTCTTTGTCTTTCCATCCTTGAGATTCAAAATGTATGATTTTGCCGTTGCGAGAAACTAAAGACACCGTGCCCGCTAACATATTGGCATCGATGTAACGCTGCATTGCGCTGGGTAGATTTTTCAGCCTTTCTGAGGACACCCCCATGCTCTCCGGCGTGTCCTTCGGCAAGTCATTCGCTGCTGAGATAGTCGATAGGGCGGTGATCGTGGCGCATAACATGAGCTGTTTGATCGGGTAACGAAATAGGCTAGAAATCATGGATTACTCCTTATTTTTGTGAGGATCACCGCTGTTTTAAAGTTAGCTTAGGGATTTGACCAGCGCTGTATTTTAATTCATTCTCTGCGGCTTTCCGAGTAGCAATACGTATAAGATACCATAGGATGAGCAATGACCGAGGACGTCAAAAAAGCTAATGATCGACCAATGTTTTTAAAACCGGGGCATAACGCTGGTGACCTGGTGGAATCGCATAAATGGAAAGTCCTACGGGAGGAATTAGGGATGGTGGAAGTGGATGTCCATTTGCCGGATCATCTTTTGAATCCTCGTAATCAGTTATTTGGAGGGTTTACAGGCGTTTACGTGGATATGGTTTCCATTTATGCAGCTCGTACGCTGTTTGAAGAGACTAAGGAATTTCAGTGGGCCGCCACAGTGAACATGCGTATCGACTATTTGGCACCAGTACTGGGGCCGAGATTTGTGCTAAAAGGAGAAGTCATTCACGACGGCAAAACAACCTGTCTTGTAGCCTCTCATTTCACTGATATGGACGGGAACAAACTTGTTTACGCTATAACTACAATGCGTAAAAATCAGTAGGCTTACGGATTTGATTAATAAAAAAGCCGGCGCCTCGAAATTAAAGCCGGCTTTGTTTCGCAGCTAAGAATTACATCGAGTAACCTTTTTCGTCGTGGTCGGTAATATCTAATCCTTGTTGCTCCTGTTCATCGGTAACTCGAATACCAGAAGTCAGTGCGCTCACGATTTTCAATATGATAAACGTTGCAATCGCGGTATAGATGCCAGTGGCGAGAATTCCGGTAATTTGTACCATCAACTGGGACCCAATGGTCATATCAGGTGCAAGCCCATTGCCACTAAAGATGCCAAGGTTTCCGGAAACAAGGATGCCTGCTAAGAAGGTCCCCACGATGCCGCCTACTCCGTGCACGGGAAAGACATCCAGCGAATCGTCGATCTTTATTATCTGCTTCAGATAGATAGTAGCGAAGTAGCAGATAACACCGCCTACCAGCCCGACAATAAGAGCACCGGCAGGACCTACTGAACCTGAAGCTGGGGTAATGGTCGCAAGACCTGCGACCATACCAGTAATGGCACCCAGTCCACTCGGTTTTCCGTATTTCTTCCATTCAATGACAATCCACGATAGAGCTCCTGTAGCAGCTGAGATATGAGTAGCAAACAACGCCATACCCGCTGCCCCGTCTGCTGCTAGGGCGCTACCAGCATTAAATCCGAACCAACCGACCCAGAGCATAGCTGCACCGGTGAAACTCATTGTTAGATTGTGAGGTAAAGTCACTGACGAAAGGAAATCTTTCCGTTGGCCAATTACTAGTGCAGTGACGAGAGCGGCAACACCAGCCGTTATATGGACAACGGTGCCGCCGGCAAAATCGATCAGGCCCATCTGGCCTAACCAGCCGCCACCCCAGACCCAATTAGCGATTGGGAAATAGACAACTAGTGTCCAAAGTAGACTGAAAATAAGCATTGATGAAAATTTGATGCGTTCAACAAAAGCACCAACTACCAGTGCTGGAGTTATTATTGCGAACGTCATCTGAAATGCCGCAAACGTGGTTTCTGGAATATCGCCATATAAGGAGTCGATTCCAACTCCGTTAAACATTACCTTGCTAAGCCCACCCCAATAAGCAGATTCGGAAGGGCCAAATGCTATGCTATAGCCGACTATCAGCCATAGTATGGAGACCGTAACCGCGATAGCGAAGCACTGCATCAATACTGACAGGACATTCTTTGTTCTAACCAACCCTCCGTAGAAAAGCGATAGACCAGGGAGTGTCATAAAGAGAACCAATGCTGTGGATGTTAAAACCCAACCAGTGTTGGCCCCATTAAGGTCTTGTGCAGAAGCAAGTGACGGTAAGAGTAAGAGTGCGGCGGTCGTTAGATATGTTGTTTTTGCTATTTTATTCATCATTTTTTTATTAATACCTCTATAGAGCATCGTTACCGGACTTGCCAGTTCTTATCCGAATACTCTGTTCCAAGTCGGTTACGAAGATCTTACCATCGCCGATTTGTCCGGTACCAGCAGCTTTACAAATAGCTTCAATAACGTGGTCGCAAAGTTTGTCGGCAACGGCTACTTCTAGTTTGGATTTTGGTAGGAAATCGATGACATACTCTGCACCGCGATATAGCTCGGTATGCCTCTTCTGCCTGCCGAAGCCTTTAGCCTCTGTTAACGTCATTCCGGTTACTCCGAGATCCGATAATACTTCACGCACATCATCGGGTTTAAATGGTTTGACAATAGCGATAATCAATCTTATTGCATTCTACAATAACCAAAAAAAAATAGGGGTAAGCACTCATTAGGAGGGAATGAATAGAGTGCTTACCCCCTAGGGGGAGGGACAGCTTATGCAGCTAAAAGCTGCTGAATACTTTTCTCTTATGGGATTAGTGACGTCTTGCCCATCAGGAAGGAGAGTGATCGATAAACTTCTAATAGGTTCATCGAGATCTTTAGAAAGCTATAGATTAGGGTTATGTTTCTGTACGATTTTTCAAGCATGATTGTTTCCAGGAACCTTTTGACGACTATGGGTAAAACTTAATTCAAGAGTAAAAAAAAGACCTCTAGGCTTTGAGACTTAGAGGTCTTTTCTTTAGTACGGTTGCTAATCGTTTATTCGTCAGAAATTCACTCCAAGCTGGTTTCCCCAATGGTGGCCACGCGCACGCAGAACCAATGACCCAGAAAAGTCACGGTCTTCGTCATGATTGTGTGGATCGTCCAGATATTCACTTTCTCTACCCAATAAATTTTCTCGAGGCGCGGATTCTAAGCTTATTATTTTTTAAGTCAACTCTTAATGATATCTAATTGTGATTGGGATCACTCCGCTCCAATTGTGCACCGTAATTGGGTGTTGAATTGGCGTGGGTAGAGGAGAGTCTACTAAGTATCGATAGATTCTTGGTCCTTCATTGCATATTCCAGGGAAGAACGTCTTTGACTCCAGTATGAAGCTAGCATCGAGCCACTTATATTGTGCCAAACACTGAATAACGCGCCAGGCAGCGCGGCAGCGCTAGAGAAGAATTGTAGGGCAAGAGCGACTCCTAATCCGGAATTTTGCATACCGACCTCAATAGCGATGGTGTGGCTTTGTCTGAGGTTGAATCCAAACAGGCGACTAATGCAGAAACCACCGGTCAGACCTAGTAAGTTATGCAAAATAACCGCTACGAGCGTTAGGAGCCCGATTTCCAATAATTGTTCGGAATTTAAAGCGACAATAATGGCTATAATTAAGAGAACAATTACTATCGAAACACTTGGTAGCAATGATTCGACTCTCAGTACAGCAGAGTGTGCGTGGTGATTAATTAATGAACCGAGTACAACTGGAATCAGGACAATTTGGGAGATACTTAAGAACATTCCTAGCGTGTCTACCGCAACTGTTTCGGACAAATAAAAAGAACAAAGCAAGGGAGTTGCGATAACTCCGGCTAAGGAGGAGATCATGGTCATAGATATCGAAAGTGCAACGTCGCCTTTAGCCAAATAGGTAATAACGTTGGATGCTGTGCCACCAGCACAACTTCCCACTAACACCATACCAGCAGTGAGCTGGTTGGATAATTGCAGGATTGTCGCGAGAATCAATGCCAGAATTGGCATTAACATAAACTGCAGTAGCACGCCGACGAAAACTGGTCTCGGGTCTTTTGAAATTCTGAGGAAGTCATCATCGGTAAGCGTTAGTCCCATGATGAACATAACGGTGGCGAGTAACGGTACTATCGCTTGCTCGAGGTTTCCAAAAAATCCGTTAAATCCAAACGCTACGGCGGAAAGCAGTACAGCCCAGAGAGGAAACAGGTTGTTAAACCTTGTCATTAAGATATCTCATCATATGCATTTGATTACCTGTTGGGCAATTAGCCAGCAATCATTAGAGTTTAATTTGTTAATAATATTGACGATAGCCCGTAAAAACCTCGCTACTGTATTCTGCAAGGTGAATTCTGCCACGTCTTCAGCTATCCTTCTCCTCTTACATGTAAATTGAATTCAAGGTAAGGGTCATGCGTATACGGTTGCTCATTTTATCCAGTTTTTTTGTAGGTTGGTTAATCTCCATTTCGTCTTTTGCAGCGTCTAACTGTGAAGCAGACGGTGATGTAAAGTTTGTTTGTGGGCCAGTCAGTCCAGAAGACCTAGCTCTAATACCGGAGACTCCCTGGTTGATAGCCTCGGGCATGGAAGATGATGGTTATCTGTATCTGGTAAATACACGTGATGCTAGTTCGTCGGAGCTCTATCCTCGGTTGTCAGCAAGCGAAATGCACGATCAAGAAACTTATACAGAATGTTTGGGGCCAGAGCCGAACAGCTTTAGGCCTCATGGTATAAATTTAATAAGAAACGCTGACGGCATGCTTCAACTATATGTGGTTCGTCATGGCGCTCGTGAGGCGATCGAGGTTTTTAATGTCAATATGGGAGAAATGGCACCTACTCTTAGTTGGATAGGATGTATCCCAGCGCCCGATTCGGTTGTGTTCAATTCAGTGGTCGCGTTACCTGACGGTGGCATTGCCGCTACCCAATTCCAACTACCGGAAGGCGTTGTATGGGAGTGGAATTCGGATAATGGATGGAGCAGGGTGCCAGGAAGTGAAACAGCTGGGCCTAATGGGTTGGAGGTATCACCCGATGGCCGATGGTATTATATTGGGGGATGGGGTAGCCGCTCTCTCATTCGNNTGTCNCGGAANCAAACACCAGTTCAGGTAGATTCGGTTGATGTTACACATCATATTGATAATGTGCGTTGGGCACCTGATGGTACTTTGTTNGCNGCGGGNCATGTNGGNCCTACACCAANTTCGATTTTTAATTGCCTTGGTCAGGGTCAGTGTGAAGGCGTTTCTACTCGAGTGACGAAGGTGANTCCAGAATCTATGTCCGCGGATGAGATATTGAATTACCCTTCTAGCGAGCTATTTTTACTAGGCACCGTGGCTATCCAGGTTGGAGANGAGATTTGGGTGGGAGGTATCGCGGGAGCGGATCGTATCGCTCGATTTACACTACCCTAGTCATGTGCTGTCGGAACTTTCGAACAGGGCAAGATTTATGAACAAAATAAGTCATCGGCAGTCAGAGCTTGCAAAGCATGTTGCGGACATTGTACAGGAACTTAAGCTAGAGCAAGGAGCTCTCTTACCGATTCTACATGCNGTGCAGGATGAACTCGGTTATGTGCCGCCGGAATCAGTACCTTTTATCGCTGATAGTTTGAACTTGTCTCGAGCCGAGGTGCATGGCGTAATAGGTTTCTATCACTATTTTCGAAGTAGCCCTCCGGGTCGATATACNGTNCAGATTTGTCGTGCCGAATCCTGTCAGTCTATGGGTAGTCGAGTGATGGAAGATCATGCAAAAGAGTTACTGGGTATCGATTTTCATGAAACTACAGCTGATGGTGAAGTCACCCTGTTGCCAGTTTACTGTCTCGGTAACTGTGCTTGCTCTCCATCGGTGCGTGTAGGCAACGAAATATTTAGTCACGTGGATAAANTTNGTTTCGATACTATTATTGATGGTCTAGGCCATCAAGCNGTTGAAGTGAAGTAACCAGCGCCATGACTCGTCTCTTTGTTCCTCGTGATACAACAGCCTGCTCATTGGGAGCTGATTCTGTGGCAGCAAGCCTGCAGCATGCAATCGAGCAACAGCAACTGCCACTTGAGATTGTGAGAAATGGTTCAAGGGGCATGTACTGGCTTGAGCCCTTGATTGAGATAGATACCGGCCATGGCCGCATTGCGTTTGGACCGGTCACTAGAGACAAGGTTGGCGAATTCATCACCAGTCGGTTTTGGGAGCACAGCACCGAACATCCGCTTTATCTTGGGCCTACTGAAGACATTCCTTATTTAAAGAACCAGCAGCGAGTTACCTTTGCTCGGGTTGGGTTAATTAACCCCTTATCGCTTGAAGATTATTGTGCGCATAATGGGTTTAAGGGGCTGCAAGCAGCATTAAATATGCCAGCTCAGGATATTGTCACTTGTATTACAGATTCCGGTTTAAGGGGTCGGGGTGGTGCGGCATTTCCGACTGGTATTAAGTGGCAGACTGTACTCGATACTCCATCTGATAGGAAATACGTGGTCTGCAATGCAGATGAAGGCGATTCCGGTACTTTTTCGGATCGTATGTTAATGGAAAGCGATCCTTTTAGTCTGATCGAAGGAATGGTTATTGCCGGATTGGCAGTAGGTGCTGACCTTGGTTATATCTATTTGCGGGAGGAATACCCGCTTACCAAGCAGATATTTGAGGAGGCGATTGAGATAGCTCGGGTAAACGGCTATCTCGGTAAAACGGTTGCAGGAAGCGACCGCCAATTCGACCTAGAACTGCGTTTGGGTGCAGGAGCGTACATCTGTGGTGAGGAAACTTCAATGCTGGAAAGCCTGGAGGGTAAGCGAGGAGAGGTAAGGCCCAAACCCCCTCTACCGGCTGTTAAAGGCTTGTTTGGCAAACCATCGGTGATCAATAATGTTATTACGCTAGCCTCTGTCCCAACGATTTTGGCTCATGGTCCAGCTGTTTACCAGGGGTATGGAATAGGGAATTCACGCGGAACTCTACCCTTTCAATTAGCAGGTAATCTCAAGCACACCGGATTGGTGGAGCTGGCCTTTGGCGATACTCTCCAGGTTTTGCTGAAAGATTTTGGTGGCGGGACTCGTAGCGGAAGACCTATGCGAGCTGTGCAGGTTGGCGGGCCACTAGGAGCTTACCTACCTGAGAGCCAATGGGATACACCACTTGATTACGAGGCCTTTTTGGCGATTGATGCCATGTTAGGACATGGTGGTGTAGTGGCATTCGATGAATCTGTGGATATGTGTGAACAAGCACGTTTTTCCTTAGAGTTCTGTTCAATCGAATCGTGCGGAAAGTGCACTCCCTGTCGGATCGGGTCGGTACGGGGTACAGAAGTTATCGATAGAATCTGTCAGGCAGTGGAAAATGAAGAAAAAAGAGTAGAATCTATTGAATTATTGGAAGAACTTTGCGATACCATGATTGATGGTTCACTTTGCGCGATGGGTGGTATGACGCCTTTTCCGGTTAGAAGCGCTTTGCTTCACTTTCCGGAAGATTTTAAGTCATCCGCATGAAGAGTAATAACTAATGCTGAAGTATTTTGATCCAGATACCAAAGCCAATTATCTTCAGGATTTGAGTCCTGACAAAGATTATGGCACGCCGTCTGTTGCCGACTCAGAAACTGCTGAATTGGTCACGTTAACTATAGACGGCCGCGAGATCAGTGTCCCGCGGGGCACTTCTATCATGCGAGCCGCGGCGCAACTCGGTATTAGTATACCCAAGCTTTGTTCAACAGATTCTTTGGAGGCTTTTGGTTCCTGCCGTTTGTGCTTGGTGGAGATCGAAAACCGCAAAGGCTTCCCATCCTCCTGTACTACAATAGTTGAAGAAGGGCTTGCTGTTCGGACTCAGACTGAGCCTCTGGCAAAGCTGCGACGGAATGTGATGGAGCTATATATTTCTGATCATCCCCTAGATTGTTTGACCTGTTCAGCCAATGGAGACTGTGAGTTGCAAGATGCCGCGGGCGAAGTGGGCCTTAGAGAAGTGCGTTATGGCTACGCTGGCAAAAACCATCTCGATGCTCCGACCGATATTAGTCATACGTATTTCACCTTTGAAGCAAGCAAATGTATTGTCTGTTCCCGATGTGTACGCGCTTGCGAAGAAATTCAGGGGACATATGCATTAACGATTGATGGACGTGGATTCGACTCAAAGGTGGCGGCTGGTCAGAATGAACCATTTATGGATTCCGAATGTGTGTCATGTGGCGCTTGTGTGCAAGCCTGTCCGACTGCAACGTTGATGGAAAAATCGGTTATAGAAAACGGACTGCCGGAGCATAGCGTATTGACCACTTGTGCCTATTGTGGAGTAGGCTGTGCTTTTAAAGCTGAGTTGAAAGGGGACCAGGTAGTGCGGATGGTGCCTTATAAGGGAGGGAAGGCTAATCGTGGGCATTCCTGTGTTAAGGGCCGATTTGCTTTTGGTTATACAAGTCACCCTGATCGAATTACTGAACCTATGATCAGACAAAGTATCGATGAACCTTGGCGCCAGGTCTCTTGGGATGAGGCCGTAAACTTCGCAGCAGATCGTATCCGGTCGATACAAGACAAATATGGGCGCGATGCAGTGGGAGGAATCAGCTCATCTCGCTGTACTAATGAAGAGACTTATTTGGTGCAGAAACTGGTAAGAGCGGCATTCGGAAATAACAATATCGATACCTGTGCACGTGTTTGCCACTCACCCACTGGGTACGGCTTAAAGACAACACTTGGCGAGTCAGCTGGTACACAGACTTTCGAATCTGTCGAAAAAGCGGATGTCATAATGGTAATTGGAGCGAACCCAACCGATGCTCATCCCGTCTTTGCTTCACGTATGAAAAAACGACTGCGTGAGGGCGCGAAACTAATTGTTGCCGATCCACGACGCATTGACCTAGTGCGAAGTCCTCATATTTCCAGTGACTATCATCTAAACCTACTACCAGGAACTAACGTGGCACTCCTCAATGCGATGGCTCACGTGATAGTTACTGAGGGTTTAGAATCTAAGGAATTTATCCAAGATCGCTGTGAGTCTAAGGCTTTTAAAGAATGGAAACAGTTCATCCGAGAATCAAAAAATTCAGCTGGAGTCGTGAGTAAAGTAACCCAGGTCTCTGAAGAAAAAATTGTTGCCGCGGCACGTTTATTGGCACGAGCTCAGAATGCAGCCATATATTACGGTCTTGGCGTGACTGAACACAGTCAGGGCTCAACGGCAGTCATGGGAATAGCAAACCTAGCAATGCTNACTGGCAACATCGGAAGAGAAGGTGTCGGTGTTAATCCGCTTCGNGGGCAAAATAANGTGCAGGGCGCTTGTGACATGGGTTCTTTTCCTCATGAGTTGCCNGGGTACAGGCACATNTCCATCGATAGTGTNCGNCAACCNTTTGAAGAGTGCTGGGGAGTAAAAATTGGCAGNGAACCAGGNATGCGAATTCCAAATATGTTGGATGCNGCNGTGGCNGGTCATTTTAAGGGNCTTTATTGCCAGGGAGANGATGTNGCTCAATCAGATCCTAATACTCAACATGTTGAGAATGCACTACGTAGTTTGGAGTGTCTGATCGTGCAAGATATTTTCTTGAATGAAACAGCCAAGTTTGCACATGTATTTCTACCAGGAGCAACGTTCCTCGAGAAGGATGGAACCTTTACCAATGCTGAGCGCCGTATTTCTCCTGTACGCAAGGCAATAGCACCATTGAGTGGTAAAGCAGATTGGGAAGCGACCGCCGCTCTGGCAAATGCACTGGGCTATGCTATGGACTACAGTCATCCNTCGGAAATAATGGATGAGATTGCTAAGTTGACCCCGACCTTCAAAGGAGTTAATTATCGTCGCCTCGAAGAAGAAGGATCCATCCAATGGCCCTGTAATGATGAGGCGCCATCTGGAACACCAATCATGCATGTTGATGAATTTGTCCGCGGCCAGGGTTATTTCGCTATTACGGAGTTTGTTGCAACCGATGAAAAAGTAACTAAACGNTATCCACTTCTGCTAACAACTGGCCGTGTACTTTCTCAGTACAACGTTGGGGCCCAAACTCGTCGAACCATGAATAAGGCATGGCACGAAGAAGATGTGCTCGAGATTCATACGTTTGATGCTGAAGAACGAGGAGTGAAGCAAGGTGATCAGGTAAAGGCTTTGAGTCGAGCCGGAGAAACTGTTTTCCGAGCGGAAATTACCGACCGGGTTCAACCNGGNGTTGTCTATACGACNTTCCACTACCCGGAGACCGGTACCAATGTCATTACTACTGAGAATTCNGATTGGGCAACTAACTGTCCTGAGTACAAGGTGACCGCAGTNCAAGTTAGNAAGGTTTCGGAGCCCTCCGATTGGCAGANTCGNTTCGAGAACTTTTCACAACAACAGCTTGCCTTTCTGGAAGAGGCGAATTCCTGAAGTGGCGACGGCTGCGAAGAACGGTTCGGCCGGGGAAAATGGGGCCGAAATGGGACACGATCCAGCGCATGCTGATTTTCCCGTCAAAATTTGGACGGCTGCCAGGCNAAACAATTTAGATGAAAAAATTGACAGCATAGCCGAGGAGATACCGGTAGCGCTCGTCTTCAACGATATTTCGCATGNTGTAATGATGGCTAGTCCAAGTGAACTGGACTCCTTCGCGATTGGNTTTAGTCTGACCGAGGGAATCATAAAGCNACCGGACGATATCTATGACCTGCGGGTTTCCGCAGGCGATGCCGGTATTGAAGTGAAAATTACTCTATCGAACCAACGTTTCANTCAATTGAAAGATAGACGACGCAGTATGTCAGGTCGGACTGGGTGTGGGATTTGTGGCGCGGAATCTCTAGAGCAAATNCGGCTGCCGGTGCCGACCGTCAAATCAGATANCGTGGTTTCCCATGATGCTCTACAGAAGGCCACAATGTCGCTTGCCGACTACCAGCCGTTGCAGGCTGTAACTGGCGCTGTTCACGGAGCGGCTTGGTTCGACCCCAAAGGTAAGATGGTGCAAGTATGTGAAGANATTGGTCGGCATAACGCTCTGGATAAATTAATCGGCTGCCTGAGCAAGGGGAAATTACTAGGAGAACCCGGCTTTTTGCTCCTTTCCAGTCGGGCTAGCTATGAAATGGTGCAAAAAGCAGCTATGGCAGGAATAGCCATTGTAGTTGCGGTTTCAGCACCAACCACGATGGCAATCGATATAGCGCGAAAAGCATCGATTAGCCTTGTCGGTTTTTCCAGAGACGGACGTCATGTGGTTTATAGCAATCATCAACGACTGACCTGAGCTTAAGCATAGTGACTGATACGGAATTGAAACATTTAATCAAGATGATCAACCAGATATCTGAAAATCTGGCCCGTGGAGAGAATACAGAACTNGATGCTGCTCGAATAGTCGATCACTTGAAACGCTTTTGGGCACCGTTGATGCGTGAAAAGATTGCGAGCTATGCTCCAACTGATAAGAACAAGCTAAGTACTGAGAGCAGGAACGCCATAGCCCTATTGCAAGAGCAGGGCGATTAGTCTCAATTGGTCAGAATCAGATGATCAGAAGTTTCTTACTGATCGAGTTCAAGTACTTCCATGCGCTCATCGCCGGCCACTGTCACCGTAACNCCGTCGATGGTAATAAAACTCCNCTCNTTAAGTTGATATTTGNANACTTCGTACGTGGTTGGTTCCGCTAGGTTTGTGCGATATAAATTAATGGTCAAAACCATTCGATCGTCTCGCCATTGATAGTAATAAAGCAGGCCTCCTAGACTTACCATCAACGTTAAAAAAAGGTAGGCGCCGATGCGCATATCTTTAGCAAGTTCGTTGTCGGCNCCCTTTTTNGCTTGCTTTGTTAGCGATTTCTTATCAATGNCTTGGAGTTCTTCGGACTCGGTGATCTGCCGTTGGCGCAGTATAAAAAATACGATTACGGTAACGACCAAGGTTAGAAGAATTTTTCCAAGCATATTCAGGTGAAGTCGTATGAAACGGTAGGTCAATGATAACAATGCATACTAGCATTTGCCCAGCAGCTTGTAGCTTAACAAGAATCCTGCACAGGTATGATATAAAAGAGTATAATCCTGCGCTTTTAGTGGCCTCCAGCCCACTCATGATCATATTTGAAGACACAAACCGTTTCACGCAGCTACAGCAGGGCTGTGTAGCCACGATCGGCAAGTTCGATGGAGTGCACCTAGGCCANCAGCTGATTCTAGATCAACTTAAACGGAAGGCAGAACAGTCTAATCTACCTTCGCTGGTGATATTGATCGAACCGCACCCTGAAGAATTTTTCGCTGGCCCAGACGGGGAATGTCCTGCTCGGCTAACTTCACTGAAGGAAAAGGTGGAGCTACTTGAAAGTTTTGGTATCGATTTNGTATTTCAGCTTAATTTTGATCAGGAAATGAGTGAGATTAGNGCCGGGAACTATATACAGGATATTCTTGTGAGTAGATTGGGTATAGGGAGCATTATTGTCGGTCATGATTTTCGATTTGGCCACAAACGCCAAGGCGATTACGCATTCCTTCAGCAGGCTGGTAAGAAGTTTGGCTTTGAAGTTATTGAAACTGCGGCGTATGAACGAAACGGTCAGCGTATTAGCAGTTCCTTCATTCGTGAACGGTTGGAGCGCTCAGATTTTAAGCTGGTAGAACAGCTATTAGGCCGGCCCTACTCGATGAAAGGAGAAGTGATTCACGGACAGCAATTGGGATCGGATCTAGGTTTTCCAACCTGCAACATAAATCCGCATCGATTGAAAATCCCTCTCCATGGGGTGTTTGCTTGCCAAGTGAGANTTGGAGATTGNTTTCGGCNGGCAGCAGTCAATATCGGTTATCGGCCGACAGTCACTGAAGACGGAGAAGCCTTGCTTGAAGCCCATATTCTGGATTTCGANGAAGATCTATACGGCAAAAATATAGAGGTCATTTTTTTTCATAAGCTTAGGGAGGAGATCAAGTTCGATAGATTGGATGCGCTGAAGAAACAGATTAGCGCTGACGTGCAGCAAGTGCGTAAAATNTTCGATCTGGCCTCTTAGGCAGCCTATTNCGACACAAATNAAGATGACNGACTATAAAGATACTCTAAATCTTCCTTATACCCAGTTTCCGATGAAGGCAAACTTGTCTCAGCGGGAACCCGACATGCTCCAGAAATGGAATAGTATTGATCTCTATCGCAAGATTTGTGAGAAGAATGCAGGACGGCCGAAATTTATCCTTCATGATGGCCCACCCTACGCCAATGGCGACCTTCATCTTGGTCATGCCATCAACAAGACATTGAAAGACATAATCGTGAAATCCAAACAGCTTAGTGGCTATGANGCTCCTTATATTCCAGGATGGGACTGTCATGGTCTGCCTATCGAACACAACGTGGANAAGGAAAAAGGTAAGGCAGGCCAAAAAGTAGGTTATGCCGAATTTAGACATGCTTGTCGCGAGTATGCCTTGAAGCAGGTGAATATTCAGAAACAGGGATTTATTCGGCTGGGAGTGCTCGGCGATTGGGATGATCCTTATCTCACCATGAACTATGAAACGGAAGCTAATATTGTTAGAGCTCTCGGAAAAATTGCAGCCAACGGCCATCTAGTAAAAGGCTATAAACCAGTCTACTGGAGCGTGGTGGGAGCCTCTGCTCTGGCGGAGGCGGAAGTTGAGTATAAGGATAAGGTTTCTTTCGCCATTGATGTCCGTTTTTCTGTAGCGGATCCTCAAGCCTTCTTACAGGCCTTCGAAGGAATTAGTCCAGCTGATATAGCTGGACNGTTGTCTGTGGTTATTTGGACTACAACTCCCTGGACTTTGCCTTCAAANCAAGCCGTCTGCCTGCATGCAGAATTGACTTATGCATTGGTGCGTTGTGAACTGGGACAGGGCACCGAAACAATCTTACTAGCTAAAGAAATGGTCGATGATGTTATGGCGCGATACGGTTGTGAGCAATTCCAGTTGCTTGCTGAANCCAGCGGCTTCAAATTAGAAAATTTATTATTACATCACCCGCTTGTTAACGGGCAAGTACCCCTGATCCTTGGAGAGCATGTGAATACTGAGTCTGGCACCGGNGCTGTGCATACAGCCCCTGATCATGGTGTNGATGATTTTAATGTAGGGCAACAATACGGCTTGGGAACATTAAACCTCATCGATGATCATGGGGTTTTTGCTTCAGAAGCCGGTGAATTTGCAGGATCACATGTATATAAAGTGGATGAGCAGGTTATAGATGCTCTGCGCAGNAACCAAGCACTGGTTGCTGAAGAAACAATTACCCATAGTTACGCCCATTGTTGGCGCACTAAGACACCTCTCATCTACAGAGCNACGCCGCAGTGGTTCATAAGTATGGCTGAAAAGGATTTATTAGGCTTGGCGCTGGAAGCTGTTGAAGGTGTTAACTGGATACCGGATTGGGGGCAGGCNCGGATTCAGTTGATGTTAGAAGGAAGTCCAGACTGGTGTGTGTCGCGACAGCGTACCTGGGGCTCTCCGATAACAATGTTTGTCAATAAGGAGACTGAGGAACTACATCCTCGTACCCCAGAATTGTTCGAAGAGATCGCTCAACGAATTGAGCTCACAGGCATGGATGCTTGGTTCGAATTGGATTCCGAGGATGTACTGGGTGAGGAAGCACCTAACTACAAAAAGGTTACTGACACACTCGATGTCTGGTTTGATTCTGGAGTGACGCATTTTTCAATTATAGANCAACGGGATGAACTACATTATCCCGCTGACTTATATCTTGAAGGCTCGGACCAACATCGTGGCTGGTTCCAATCATCTCTTAAAACAGCTATTGCGATGAATGGCTCTGCGCCCTACAAGGAAGTGCTAACGCACGGCTTTTTTGTAGATGCCGAGGGTAAGAAGATGTCGAAGTCCGTGGGNAATACCGTAGCGCCAGAAAAGATTTTCCAACAGTACGGAGCGGATATACTTAGGTTATGGGTGGCTGCCACTGATTATCGTGGAGAGATGGCTGTCTCGGAAGAAATTTTCAAGCGTGTAGCCGACGCTTATCGACGTATTCGTAATACCGCTCGATTTATGTTGGCTAACCTCAACGGTTTTGAACCTGGNTCGGACCAAGTATCTTCGGAAAATCTATTGGCGCTGGATTATTGGATAGTTCGTCAGTGTCAGATATTACAGAAAGAAGTGATTGATCATTATCACGAATACAACTTCTTGAACGTATACCAGAAGCTTCATAATTTTTGCGTAATTGAATTAGGAGGTTTCTACTTGGATGTGATCAAAGACAGGCAGTATACGGCCCAGNCCAACAGTCTTGCTCGGCGTTCCACACAAACTGCTATGTATCATATTTTGGAAATGCTGAGTCGCATGATTGCNCCTGTTCTCAGTTTTACAGCAGATGAAATCTGGCAGAACATTCCAGGTGAGCGAAAGGAGTCAGTCTTACTAACAGACTTTGCTGACAGCACAGCTGACTTAACAGAGGCAAAAAGTTTTTCGGACCAATTTTGGCGTCAAGTCATGTCGGTTAAGACCGCGGTTAATAAAGAACTGGAAAANAAGCGAACAGAAAAACTGATCGGTTCCGGNTTANGTGCGGAAGTCTGTATATACTGNAATCAGGAACTGGCAGATNTATTGAACAAACTTGGTGAGGAGCTGCGGTTTGTATTGATAGTGTCACGCACTTCCGTCCATTCATTAGATAACCTTCATAAAGATGCTGTAGATACTGANATTACCGGTCTTAAACTTTACGTTTCGCCTTCCAGTCATACCAAGTGTGAGCGCTGCTGGCATCACTGTGAAGATGTCGGTAAAGTTGAGAAACACCCGTCTCTTTGTCTCCGCTGTGTTGAAAATCTTGACGGTGAAGGTGAGCAGCGCGCCTTTGCCTGANCCTCTGATTTTATAAGCATGACCGACTTTAACGATCTACTAATCGAATGTGGTGCTGGAGTAACGCTACATTTCTCTCTTTCTCTAACCAATGGTGAGGTCATCGATTCTAATTTTGAGCAGGACCCAGCTAGTTTTAGATTAGGAGATGGCAGCATGCTGNCAGGTTTCGAAGCNGTACTGCTAGGACTCAGAANCGGAGAATGTATAGAAGAATGTTTGCAGCCAGAACAGGCTTTTGGCCTGATAAATCCGCGAAACTTTCACCGATTTCCCATTGCCAAATTTGAACATTTACTAGAAGATGAACTGATCCCTACCGAGGTGGGAAGTATAGTTTGCTTCAAAGGNCCGGAAGGATTTGATCTTTCTGGNGTGGTCACAGAAGTTGGTGACGAGTTGATTGGGATAGATTTCAATCACCCACTGGCCGGTAAACAAATTATCTTTAGAGCCAAAATTAAGTCAATAATTCCGGCGAGCGTTAANACNGTAGAAATTAAGCCATAGAGAAAGCACATCGATGGATATAAAAGTACGAACCGAATCGGCGATATCAATTCGAATGGCGAATCCGAGGGGGTTTTGTGCTGGAGTGGATCGAGCGATAGAGATCGTCAATCGAGCNCTTNAGACATTTGAGGCCCCTATTTATGTGCGTCATGAGGTGGTTCATAACAAATTCGTGGTCAATAGCCTCCGAGAAAAGGGAGCTATATTTGTCGAAGAGCTTTCCGAAATACCCCAAATTGATAGTAGGGGGAGATCATCCATCGTGGTGTTCAGTGCTCACGGTGTAGCCCAGGCAGTAAAGGANGAAGCTCGGTATAAAGGGTTCAAAGTATTTGATGCCACCTGTCCCCTTGTTACTAAAGTCCACATGGAGGTTATCAAGTTTAGCCAAGCTGGCAGGGAATGTGTACTCATCGGCCACCAAAATCATCCTGAAGTAGAAGGTACAATGGGCCAGTATAATAAGGGTGGGGGTGGCAAGATTTACCTGGTGGAATCGGTTGCTGATGTAGGTAGATTGGAGGTGGAGAATTCTGAAAAACTTTCGTATGTAACGCAGACCACTTTATCGATGGATGATACTGCCAAAGTGATAGCTGCTTTAGTGGCGCGTTTTCCCACTATACAAGGCCCTCGCAAAGAAGATATATGTTATGCAACCCAGAATCGTCAGGATGCCGTAAAACAGCTGGCCTTGGAGTGTGATTTGTTGCTGGTTGTAGGTTCCCCTAATAGTTCAAATTCAAACCGTCTTAAGGAGCTAGCAGAGCGTCTTGGTTGCGATTCTTATCTCATAGATGGGGTTGATGACATTGATCCTATCTGGTTGGAGAATAGGTCTCGCCTTGGTATTACAGCGGGAGCTTCTGCGCCGGAAGTTCTTGTGCAGCAAGTGGTAGAGCGGTTAAAGGAAATCAGCCACAAGGAGCCGATGGAGGTTGAAGGCGTGGAAGAGAATATTGTCTTTAGTATGCCGCGAGAGTTACGNAGAGGTTAGAATTTAGACTTTGCCAAGCTGATTCAGTTTTTGTTTCAGGGCTTGCAACGCGCCTATCATACTCTGTTCTTTCTCACGCTCCTTAGAAACTACCGCCTCTGGGGCTTTCTCCATAAATTTTTTGTTGTCCAGTTTCCCTGATACAGTTTTTAGCCCAGACTCTAGCTTAGAAATTTCTTTCTCTAGCCGCAATCGTTCTGCTTCGATATCTATCAGGCCGGCAAGGGGAACTAGAATCTCAAGCCCATCATACAGCTGAGTCGCTGCTACAGGCACTTTCTGATCGGATTCGAGCCAGTCGATATTATCTAACTTAGCCAATTTCTGCAGGTAGAGGCGATAGTCTTNTAACCTCTTTCTGTCTAACTCTGAACCGGCTCGCAGCAGCACGGGTATAGCCTTAGCTGGCGAAATATCCATCTCACCTCGGATATTACGAATAGCTATAATTACACCCTTTAACCAATTTATATGCTCTTCTGCTTCGCTATCTATATTGCTTGCATCNAAAACTGGGTACGGTTGCAACATGATACTTTCCCCTTCGATACCTAGCAAAGGAACCAAGCGCTGCCATATTTCCTCGGTAAGAAAAGGCATAAATGGATGTAACAGACGAAGAATTTTCTCCAGAATGACTAACAATGTTAGACGTGTTGCCTGTGCTTCCGCAGGTCTGGCTTCTTCATCCCACAGTATAGGTTTGGAAAGTTCCACATACCAATCACAGTACTCATTCCAGATAAAGTCGTGAAGTGCTTGTGAAGNCAAGTCGAAGCGATANCTTAACATGGCTTTTTCGATATNCNTGGCGGTATNTTCGAAACGGCTAATTATCCAGCGNTCAGTANCAGAAAAATGGATCTNATCGGGGGATGACGGTATGGTTTTACCTTCACTGTTCATCAATACNTAGCGAGAAGCATTCCAAATCTTGTTGCAGAAGTTNCTAAAACCTTCAGTGCGACCTAAATCGAATTTTATGTCGCGTCCAGTAGTTGCCAGTGAATAAAAAGTGAAGCGCAGCGCATCTGTACCATAACCGGTTATTCCATTTGGGAAAGACTCTCTAGAGTNTTGCACGATNTTCTTTTGTAGTTGGGGTTGCATCATGCCTTCAGTACGCTTGGCTATTAGGTCTTCAAGGCTGATACCGTCAATCAAATCAATGGGATCGAGTATATTTCCTTTAGACTTCGACATTTTCTGTCCATNCTCATCGCGCACCAATCCCGTGATATATATTTTTTTGAAAGGGATCTCNTCAGTAAACTTTAGGGTCATCATAACCATGCGGGCTACCCAGAAGAAAATAATATCAAACCCAGTAACCAGAACATCGGTAGGATGATATCGATCGAAATACTCGCGGTCGTTCGGCCATCCGAGCGTTGAGAATGTCCACAATGCTGATGAGAACCAAGTATCNAGTACATCTTCGTCCCGTCGCAAAGTCACATCGTCCCCTAGCTGATATTTGCTACGAATTTCCGCTTCGCTGGCAGCGACATAGATNTTATCGTTTTCGTCATACCATGCTGGNATCCGGTGACCCCACCAGAGTTGTCTACTGATACACCAATCTTGGATGTTACGCATCCACGCAAAGTAAGTGTTTTCCCAGGTTTTTGGTACAAACTCGATATCACCATTTTCCACAGCTTTGATAGCCGGTGCTGCTAAGGATTCCATCGCGACATACCATTGGTGGGTCAGATAAGGCTCNATAATGACACCACTGCGGTCGCCGCGGGGAATTTTGAGGCTATGCTCTTCCACTTTTTCGAGTAGCCCAAGCTCTGTTAAATCGTCAACGATCTGTTTTCGGGCATCGAACCTATCCATACCACGATAGGCTTCTGGTGCGTTTTCATTTATTTTGGCGTCGTCGGTGAGTANATTCATAAGCTCCAGCTTATGGCGCTTGCCGATCTCGTAGTCATTGAAATCATGGGCTGGAGTTATCTTTACACAACCGCTTCCAAATTCAGGATCGACGTACTCATCAACAATTATTGGAATNTGGCGATTGCAAAGAGGGAGTTCCACAAACTTCCCTGCGAGTCCGATATACCGCTCATCGGTAGGATGTATGGCAACCGCGGCATCACCCAGCATAGTTTCCGGGCGAGTAGTGGCTATTGTGACAAATGTGTCTCCCGATCTGGTAGTTGACCCGTTTGTGAGAGGATATCGATAGTGCCAAAGTGTACCGGGTTCCTCTTCGGAGAATACCTNGAGNTCGGAGATTGCCGTATGTAGCTGAGGGTCCCAGTTGACCAGTCGATTACCTCGATAGATAAGACCTTCGTCATAAAGATCTATAAATACTTTCTCTACTACGGCCGACAGTTGTTCGTCCATCGTGAAGCGTTCCCTAGACCAGTCAAGAGAAGAGCCCATCCGGCGGAGTTGTTCGGTGATAATGCCGCCCGATTCTTCTCGCCACTCCCAGACNTTTTCTAAAAACGCTTCACGACCAATTTCCTGACGACTGGAGCCGGCAGCATTCAACTGNCGCTCCACCACCATTTGTGTGGCAATGCCAGCGTGATCGGTACCAACCTGCCACAGCGCGGCTCGACCCAACATGCGATGATAACGAATCAAGGCATCCATGATGGCATGCTGAAAGCCATGACCCATATGCAATCGCCCGGTCACGTTCGGGGGTGGGATCACAATACAGTACGGAGCACCGTCACCTTGGGGAGCGAAATAGCCTCTTTCTTCCCAAGTCTTGTACCAGTGNTCTTCCAGTTGCTGCGGTTGGTAGGTTTTTTCCATAGATAAAGAACACGCGCTCGCAAAAAAGGCGCAAGTATAACGCTATTGCTTCTGTCGGCGCATGTAGTCCATAAGCAGGCCGACTGGTCTACCGGTCGCGCCTTTCTCCTTCCCAGAGTTCCAAGCGCTTCCAGCAATATCTAGGTGAGCCCAATTTTGTCTCTCGGTAAACCGGGACAGGAAACAGGCCGCAGTAATGGTGCCAGCCCGCGGGCCTCCTATATTCGCGATATCTGCGAAGTTGCTGTTCAGCATGCTTTGATACTCTTCCCACAATGGTAGTTGCCAGGCGCGATCCAGACTATGTTCACCACATTCCATTAAGGTCTTTGCCAGGGTGTCGTTGTTGCTAAGTAGNGCATTAACGTGCTTTCCAAAAGTGGCGACTGCGGCGCCCGTAAGTGTAGCGATATCGATCAAGCTACGTGGCTTAAACCGTTCTGCATAGGTCAGTGCATCGCACAATACCAGTCTACCTTCCGCATCTGTGTTGAGCACCTCGATTGTTTTACCCGACATACTTGTAACGATGTCACCAGGCTTGGTTGCCTTGCTGCCCGGCATGTTCTCTGCAGCAGCTACAATACCAATCACATTTATTGGAAGTTTCAGCTCTGCGATGCCNCGCATGGTGGCGATAACGCTAGCAGCACCACACATGTCAAATTTCATTTCATCCATGGCGGCCCCTGGTTTCAAACTGATACCGCCGGTGTCGAAAGTGATACCCTTACCGACTAATACATGAGGCCTGCTATTTCTGGCTCCTCGATGTTTTATTACGATTAGCCTGGCTTCCTCATTAGAGCCTGCAGCTACTGAAAGTAAGGAGCCCATTCCGAGTCGAGCCATCTGTTTCTCGTTTAATACTTGAGCAGTGAGGGCACCATGNCGCTCAGCTAGCGCTTTTGATTCTTTAGCTAGGTAATTAGGGGTGCAGATATTACCCGGTAAATTGCCCAGTTGTTTAGCATAATTAATGGCCTTACCTATGGTCNGGCCAACTTTTAACGCCGACTCGAAGTTCTTCCGCCTTGCNCCAATTGCTGGCGCCAGGCTCACCATTCTAGTTGCTGGAGCCTTGTTCTTCTTGCTCTTGGTAGCATTGTAGCGATAGATACTATCTTCTGCTTCCTGCGCCAATCGAGCTGCCAGCCAGGTGCTCTCACGATCACNCACGACTGCACTTGCTAAAGCAAAGTGTAGGCTGGTTGCCTCTAGTTTGCCCGTGACTTTTAGACAAGTTTTTAGCATTTTTACAGCGTTGCTGGCAGTGAAATCTTTCTTTTTACCACCTCCTACTAGTAGCACACGCTTGGCTTGTATACCGATTGGATTATGAATCAGTTGAGTTTCACCCAGNTTGCCGCTCAGGTCACCAGACCGAGTTATTTTACTTATGCATTTACCGCTTGCCGAATCGATTAGNTTTGCCTCTTCTGAGAGAGAGCCGTTACGCCAAATTATTACGATAATACAATCGGCACTGATTTTTTCAGGCGATCCTCCCTTAATTGAGTACCTCATTAGCAGATATTGTCTCCTTGGTAATGGTCTTTTGCTAGTCTATAAATCTTGGAGTGACAATCCTAAATTTATTCGTATCGTTAAGCAATACTGANTAATTTTTAGACAATAACCCGACTGGCCTCTCATAGAAACNAGGTAAGATGGGGAAAATTCTGATGCTGATCTTGTATTGAACTTATCAAAATATTTGTTGTCTGAGTTAGGCGAATTAGCTTCTCTGTTTAAATAGAAGGACTGGTCATGCCACGTGTAAAAGTCGGGCTTCCGGATAAATTTCTGTACAGCATGGAACGTAGTGTAGGTATCAGCGATCTTAACTACGCTAAGCACTTAGACAGCGTGGCTATGGTGAACATCTTACAAGAAGCTCGTCTGCAATTTTTAGCGAATCTTGGTTTCACAGAATCCAATATTTATGGTCTTGGTATTGTGGTTACAGATATGGCGGTGGATTACCGTTCCGAATCATTTGCCAATGACTGTCTCGTAATAGATGTCGGAATCAGCAATATTAATCGCTATGGTTTCGATATTGGTATGCAGGTGACTAATAGCGCACTTGAAGCAGTTGTGTGTAACGCGAAGATAGGTGTAGTGTTTTTCGACTTTGATCGGCACAAAATCGCCCAAGTACCTCCGGCATTTAAGGGNTTGNTAGATCAGCCTNACGCCCACGCCGCCTAANTTCGCTAAAGCTACTTGCTCCTCTAGCCACGCCAGGGTCTGCGTTTTCGCATGATTTGGTCTTTCCTTACTCACTTGTTTTTTTTTGTATTCCTTGAGATTTAACGGTTTCCTGACGATAGTCCCTGTTAAGACACTACTACTATTCTGATTAGGAGTGTTCTAAATCTTCGAGTAAACTGCTACTTGGGCTTAAAACGGACATTCTACTGGTTTGGTTATTTTTCGTTACCTCAGCAGGCAAATACTGCAGGTTATGTGTGCCGTCACTTTCATACTCCTGATTGTGGGTATTATTAGTCGGTTTCTTCAGTATCTTGGACAGGCGGTGGCGGGTGAATTGTCTTCCGATGTTTTGCTGCTTTTAATGTTTTATCGGCTCCCTGATTTTTTGCTGGTCATACTACCCTTAGCTTTTTTTCTAGGTATCTTGTTGGCATANGGTCGAATGTATGCAGAAAACGAGATGTTGATATTACTGGGCGCTGGTACTAGTCAGCTGCGGCTTCTGTATTTGACTTTAGGTACTTCATTAATTGTCCTAGTAATAACGGCATTTATAAGTCTTTCTCTGGCTCCCTGGGGTGTCCGCAACACCGAACAGCTTAAACAAAATCAAGAGCAGTTGACCGAGATAGATTTAATTGTCGCTGGCCAATTCCAGGCNTTTAGTGGAGGCGAACGAGTGACCTACACTGAACGCATCGACAATTCGCCAATTCTGGGTCGACAACTCCAAAATGTGTTCGTAGCTCTATCTAATCAGGACCAAGAGGTTGAACAAGCACCACCTAGGATCGTTCTAGCNGAAANGGCTCNACCGGAAGTTAACCCGGAAACCGGTGCACGNTTCATGCGCCTTGAAAATGTATTACAGTATGACGGAACACCGGGAACTGGGAATTTCAATGTGGCCCAATTCGATGTGCATTCTATATTGCTTCCAGAACCTACCGAATTCGAGGAAATACTTGAAGAAGAAACAATGGCGACTGCGGAGTTATTTGCCTCTAATTCTCCGGAGCATCAGGCGGAGTTACAGTGGCGTTTGTCAATAGTGCTGTTAATACCGGTAATTACCCTTATTGCCATACCCATGAGTAAAATAGACCCGCGCCAAGGACGATACGGAAAGCTTATTCCAGCTGCCCTGATTTATGCTGCTTATTTCCTCTTGCTACAATTTTGCAGAGATCTTGTCGCTGAGGGATCGTTGAGTGCAGTTATAGGTCTCTGGTGGGTGCATGTTATTTTTATCGCAATTGGCTTCGTGATGTTTTGCTTTCCAAACCTCGCGTACCACTTATCGTTGGGCAGAAGAAGGTTGATGTCGTGATTCAACTCGATCGACTTATTCGAAATACTGTCTTGCTGTCCATGCTTGTTGTTTTGATTTTGATTGGTACTCTCGATTTTATCTTCACTTTACTTGATCAGATTTCCGACACGGATCAGAACTATTCTGTGATTAACGCTTTCACTTTTGTACTGCTCAAGGTGCCTACCAGTATTTACGAGCTACTACCCTTTACAGCTCTCGGTGGAGCACTCATAGGTTTAGGTATACTAGCCTCCAACAATGAACTGGTTGTGATGCAATCTGCAGGCGTTCAGGTTTGGAGAATTATCCTCGCAGTATTGAAACCAACCTTTGCAGTTATGGTCGTCAGCCTCCTTCTCGGTGAATTCATAGCCCCCCCTCTCGAACAACTGGCACAGAGCAATAAAGCTATCCAGTCGAGCGATTCGGGTTCTATCAATTCGGAATATGGCACGTGGCGTCGGGTGGGCGACGAGTTTATACATATAAATGCTATAGCACCGG
>PARV01000026.1 GCA_002712055.1 Gammaproteobacteria bacterium
GGCAGGCGGCATTGGCCTTGCGGCCACCCAGGTAGATGTGCATAAGCGACTTCTGGTTTTGGATGTTTCTGAAGAAAAAGACAGTCCACAGGCCTTTATTAATCCAACTTATAAGGTAATCGAAGATGAGCTGGCCGAATATGATGAGGGCTGCCTGTCCGTGCCGGGGTTTTATGAAACGGTTGCCCGACCGAGCGTAATAAAGGTAGAGGCATCAAATCAGAAAGGTGAAATTTTTGAACTAGAAGCGGAGGGCATCCTCGCAACTTGTATCCAACACGAAATCGATCATTTAGACGGCAAATTATTCGTGGACTATCTCAGCGCCCTGAAACGACAACGAATTCGCAGTAAGCTCGAAAAAGAACATAAAAAGTCAGCGTAGCCGTCTATGGGAAATTTACGAATCTGTTTCGCGGGAACTCCCGATTTTGCCGCTGCTCACTTATTGGCATTGTTGGATTCTTCTCATCAAGTGATCGGAGTTTATACCCAACCGGACAGACCTGGTGGGCGTGGTAATAAACTGCAGCCAAGCCCCGTTAAGCAAATTGCCGAACAAACCTCGATTCCTTTGTTCCAACCGCAAACTCTGAAAACGCCGGATCAACAAAAGCTGCTAGCGGAGCTCGAAGCGGATGTTTTTGTTATTGTCGCCTATGGCTTGATTCTCCCTAAGCCCATTCTCACCATTCCAAAATTTGGGTGTATTAATGTACACGCCTCACTGTTGCCTCGGTGGCGAGGTGCAGCCCCTATTGAGCGATCGATACTTGCTGGAGATAAAAAGTCAGGTGTTACAATTATGAAGATGGATGAAGGCCTTGATACCGGGCCTATGCTGCATCAACAGCCTGTACCCATAGCTAATTCGGACACGCGAAAGACCCTTGAAAATAATCTCTGCCTCGCGGGCAAGAGAGCGTTACTGTATACACTGGATAATCTGGAAACGCTTTTTGCCGGAGCCACGAGGCAAGATGAAAAAGCCAGTACATACGCGGAAAAATTGCAAAAAACAGACGCACTAATAAATTGGAGTTGTCCGGCTGAAAGAGTGAATCGTACGATTCGCGCAGGTATTGGACGCTTCCCGGCCTATACTTTTCTGGATGGCGATAGGCTTCGAATAATCGAAGCAATACCAAAAACGAAAAAGTTTGATCAATCACCAGGATCTATCGTCGAATTGCGTAAAGAAGGTTTTGTTGTGTCTTGTTTGAATTCTTCCCTGCATGTAAAAGTAGTTCAATTACCCGGTAAGAACATCGCAAATGTGCACCAAATCCTAAATGCGCGGCCACTACTATTTGCTCCCGGTAAATCTTTTGGCAACTGTGAAGCTGAGTCTTAATGAGCAGCAAAGACTATCGGGCTATCGCTGCAAAAATACTTACATCCCTCCAACGAGGCAGCGGTTCTTTACCCGGCCATCTTGCAAAAAACAGTGATCAACCTGACTACGCCTTGTTGCAGGAAACTACCTATGGGGCCTGTCGCTGGTTTTATGCGCTGGAGTTTTTGCTGAACGAGTTAGTTAGCAAGCCGCTGAAGCCAAAAGACCTTGACCTAAAATCTCTGCTCATTATTGGTTTTTATCAACTGCGCGAACTCTCTATTCCAGACTATGCCGTAATTAATGAGACTGTTGCCACTGCGGATATTTATGGCAAACCCTGGGCGAAATCGCTCATCAACGGGGTGCTAAGAACTTACCTTCGAACCCGTTCTGAGCTGGAAAAGCGACTAAATGAATCCGCAGCAGCCACCTGCTTCGCTCATCCTGGTTGGCTGGTAGATGAGCTCTTTGACCAGTGGCCCGATTACGCGGAACAACTCCTTATCAATAATAACGAGCGCCCACCAATGACGTTGCGCGTTAACCAACGCCAAACCGGCCGAGATGACTTATTAAACCGATTAAAGTCTGAAGGCATAGGTGCGCGGGCAGGTAAGCTGAGCAGTACTGCCGTTTATCTTGATCGGCCCTGCTCGTTGACCGCTCTACCCGGATTTGATACCGGGCAACTGAGTGTTCAGGATGAAGCATCTCAGCTGGTCCCCTCATTATTACGCCTGTCGCCTGGGTTATCTGTATTGGACGCTTGTGCGGCTCCAGGAGGAAAGACCTGTCATATCTTGGAGAGTGAATGCTCACTAACTTCGTTGCTTGCGCTAGATATAGCTAAAGACAGAGTACTCAAGATAGAAGATAACCTTAAAAGGCTTGATCTCAAGGCCACTACTCTTTGTGCAAATGCCAGTAACCCCAGTACTTGGTGGGACGGAGAGGCATTCGATAGGATCCTGCTTGACGCGCCGTGTTCTGCCACCGGTGTCATTCGCAGAAACCCGGATATTAAGTTATTAAGAACCCCGGATAATGTCCTCTCCTTGCAAAATAGCCAACAAGAATTACTTTCTTCCCTTTGGCCCTGTTTAAAAAAAGGAGGTCTGCTGCTTTACACAACCTGCTCATTGCTTAGACAAGAGAATGAAGTCGTTATTCGGCAATTCTTACAAAGCACGGATAACGCTAAATATGAGGGCATTGTGGCCGATTGGGGAGTAGAATGTAGCTATGGAAGACAGCTCCTCACTGGAGCAAAAGACAGCCCCGATGGATTCTTCTACTGTTTGCTTCAAAAGACCTAGCCTATTGCGATTGCTCGCTTTAAGAGAGCCTCGCGTATGAAGAAAATAATCATTCTGGGTGCAAACCCAGTTGCTAGTGCCCTTGCGGAAACCTTGGCTAATGAGAAGAACGATATCACCGTAGTGGATACCGACTCCGAGAAGCTGCAAGAATTAAAGGACCGCATCGATATAGGCACCATTATTGGCCAGGCCTCTCACCCTGATGTTCTCGAGAAAGCTGGCGGCGAGGACGCTGACATGATCATCGCTGTAACCGACAGNGATGAAATCAACATGGTTGCTTGCCGTGTTGCCTATTCCATGTTTCAAACACAGGAGAAGATCTGTTGTATTCGTTCNTCTAGTTACCTGGGTAGCGAGGANAAGCTGCGAGGGAANCATGGAATCGCGGTAGACGACATTGTCAGCCCGGAGGTAATCGTCTCCGACTATATCTCTCACCTCATCGACCTGCCGGGCTCCCTGCAGGTTCTCGATTTCGCTAAGGGCAAAGTGCAATTGGTTGCCGTGAAGGCCTTTTACGGTGGGCCNCTAGTNGGNCAAGAAATCCGGATGTTGCGACAGCACATGCCGAAAATTGANNCNCGGGTTGCGGCCATTTTCAGGAAGGATCGGCCGATTATTCCAGAAGGATTGACGGTAATCGAAGCCGAAGACGAAGTGTTCTTTATCGCCGCCCGGGAGAACATCAGGGCTTGTATGCGAGAATTGAGACGCCTAGACAAGCCGTACAAACGCTTGATAATAGCCGGCGGCGGCAATATAGGGTTGCGCCTAGCACAAACCATTGAACAGCGTTATAAAGTAAAGATTATTGAAAGCGATGCCAAGCGATGCGCCTACCTCTCCGAACACCTAGACAAGGCCATGGTCTTGCATGGAGAAGCTTCTCACCCAGAGCTGTTNCTGGAAGAAAACATCGAGGATACTGATTTATTCGTCGCAGTTAGTAACGANGACGAAGACAACATAATGTCATCTTTGCTGGCTAAACGATTGGGTGCCAAAAAAGTAATGACNGTAATCAATAATGCCGCCTATGTAGATCTCGTGCANGGGGGTGATATCGATATAGCCATATCCCCACAACAAGCCACCATTGGCAGGGTGTTGACCCATGTCCGCCGCGGAGATGTCGTTAATGTGCATTCACTGCGGCGGGGCGCAGCAGAAGCCATGGAGGCCATTGTTCACGGTGACCCAACCTCTTCCAAGGTCGTGGGCCGCGCTATCCGGGATATCAGTTTGCCGGAAGGTACAACAATCGGNGCCATTGTCAGAAACGATGAAGTCCTGATCGCTCACGACAATACCGTGATTGAGTCAGGCGACCATGTCATTCTGTTTCTGGTAGACAGGAAGTCCTTCAAAGAGGTAGAGCGCTTGTTCCAAGTCGGGCTCAGCTTTTTCTAACAACCAATGCACCCGCCAATAATATTTAAGATACTAGGCATCCTGCTCATCCTGTTCAGCATATTGGGTAATATCCCGCCAATATTAGTTTCTATACAGTATGACGACGGAATGATGATGGCTTTCGTTTATTCGTTGCTGATTATTGGTNGCTCTGGCCTAGTATTGTTGCTATTCACCGCACGCACACGCAAGGAGCTGGGAACAAAAGATGGGTTTCTGGTGGTGACCCTTTTCTGGGCAGTACTAGGGACCGCCGGATGCTTGCCGTTACTGCTGTCATCAGCAGTTGAACTGTCGATCACCGATGCGGTTTTTGAGTCTCTCAGTGGATTAACGACCACGGGTGCGACCGTAATTTCGGGGCTGGACTCTCTCCCAAAATCCATCCTTTTCTATCGTCAATTGCTACAATGGTTAGGCGGTCTCGGAATCATCGTCCTGGCCATGGCTCTTCTCCCAATGCTTGGGGTCGGCGGCATGCAGCTATACCGGGCCGAAAGCCCTGGGCCGATTAAAGACCGCAAGCTCGTTCCACGATTGGCAGAAACCGCAAAGGCCCTCTGGTATATTTATTTCTCGCTAACCATCGTCTGTGCTATTGCCTACTGGATCGCGGGCATGGAGCCTTTTGACGCGATCAGCCATAGCCTAAGCACTGTATCTATCGGGGGGTTTTCAACACATGATGCAAGCCTCGCCTATTTCGAGAACTCAGCAGTGGATGGAGTGGCGATCATTTTCATGTTTATTGCCGGGATAAACTTCGCACTTCATTTCACCGCATGGCAGCGCCGCACGGGTCGCCAGTACCTCTTGGACCCCGAGTTTCTATTTTATTCCTTTATACTAATTACTATATCGATAGTTACTGTGTTTGTTCTCTACTTTTCGGAGGTCTATGTCAGTGCCTCTGAATCCATTATGAAAGGTATTTTCCAGGTGGTTTCCATCGCTACCACCACAGGATTCACTACCGCCGACTTTAGNTCCTGGCCCCTTTTCCTACCTTATTTGCTTTTATATGCTGCGATTATCGGTGCCTGCGCTGGATCAACTGGTGGCGGCATGAAAATGATTCGTATTTTGTTGATCTTTAAGCAAGGATTCCGCGAGGTACAACGCCTCATNCATCCAAAAGCGATCATTCCGATTAANCTTGGTGGTAATGTCGTCAGTGATAGAGTGATTGAAGCGGTCTGGGGGTTTTTCGCCGTTTACGTAATGGCCTTCATGGTCATGTTACTCGCCTTGCTGGCGACGGGCCTAGACATCATTACGGCTTTCAGCGCGGTGGGCGCATGCATTAACAATCTTGGGCCTGGCCTGGCCGATGTGGCTGAGACTTATGGTCATCTNCCTGTCATGGCAAAATGGATATTGTGTTTTGCAATGTTGCTCGGCCGACTCGAAGTTTTTACATTGCTTGTATTGTTCACTCCAATGTTCTGGCGCCGCTAGTTTGCGAAAATAATTACTATTAACAATTTATNTAGGAAGTTTTTATGTTATTTCATGTAACTCACACGCATGCCTATACAACATGCATGGCACACGATGAAAAGNGGAAGGCAAAATTTTCACAAACAATTTCAAATGCTGAAGAATCAGGAGTAAAAATTCATGGGGTCTATGCTGACCCTCCAGGCCACCAAATATTTTTGGTCGTTGAAACTGATACGATGGAGCAATTAGTTAAATTCTTGGACCCTGTTATAGATNTCGGCGATTATGATGTGCGCCCTGTTTTGAATTTTTCAGCAGCNATGGCAAATCTAAGCAATAATTAGTGCTTATAGAATTTTGCACCNGAAGGTTGCCGGCGAAATCGTTTGTATTCCCATTGATATTGGGAAATCGCAAGCTTTACACACTCTTCTACCGACTGATTGAGCCCGGCGACTGATTCTTCCAAGTTATCGCTATAAATNTTAGGGCTGGCCTCCTGTATCACGGCCTTGAACCCTTTCCCTCCCGGCAGTCGCTCCGCAAACCCGGAAAACACCTTTGCTTTGGTGCGCTGCACTAGTTTGCTTACCAAGGTCATTGTAAATGCTTGTTGACCAAAAAACGGCGCGTAGACCCCACTTTCATTTGGTGGCACCTGGTCAGGCAATATAGCAACGACTTCACCAGACTGAAGTGCCTTTAATAATTGGGCAACTCCTTTGCGGTCGGTGGGCACCATCGAGATACCGCTTCTTGAGCGGGCTTTCCTGCTGAGCACATCCAATGCTTGAATTTTTGGCGGCTGATACAGATAAGTAGTGGGATGAATTTCACCGATGTAAAAGCCGAGCACCTCCCANTTGCTGAGATGAGGGGCCAATAGGATCACCCCTTGTCCAGATTTTGCGGCAGCAATGAACCTCTGTAAGCCGGCCGAATATTCACTACCAATAAGCGCTATAGTTTTATCCACAGGCAGAGCCCAAGCTTTGCCCATTTCTAATGCTGTGCAGGCGGTGTTTTTTAGGCTTTGTTTTGCAAGAACTTTTATCTCGTTCTTAGCTTTCTCCGGGAAGCAGGTATTAAGATTTATTAAGGTAGTGGTTCGTGACCGGGTCGGGAATANGTAAAGTACCGCGCCCCAAATCCGTGCAAACATGTGTAATACCGAGAGGGGCAGTACCGCACTGACCATCAGAAAGCCTTTAAAAAAGATATATGTAAGAGATTGGATGGCTCTTGCTCATTTCGCAACTTGTTAAGCCCCCTATTTTAGAGCGAATTCGACGAATGACAATGCAGAAAGTTTTTCTGATGTTCAGACGAAAAGTGAGAACACATGCACTTGTGGAATAGTTGCAAATAATCCAGCATAATCTCTAGGCTCTGATTTTCTGAACACAACCAGCCGCGTGAAAAAAAATAAGGACTTGAAAACATTTCAGGATCTGGTGTTTGCCCTGCAGCACTTCTGGGCCCAACAGGGGTGCGTCATAATGCAGCCGCTGGATCTGGAAGTCGGCGCCGGAACCTTCCATCCTGCAACTTTTCTACGCGCCATTGGCCCAGAATCCTGGAACACAGCCTACGTGCAGCCGTGCCGGCGGCCCACAGACGGACGTTATGGTGAAAACCCGAACCGCCTGCAGCACTATTATCAGTTTCAGGTGATTCTCAAGCCTTCACCACAGAATATACAGACAGTCTACCTAGAGTCCTTGGAATACCTCGGTATTGACATGAGCGTCCATGATGTCCGCTTTGTTGAAGACAACTGGGAGTCCCCGACTTTAGGAGCATGGGGGCTGGGCTGGGAAGTATGGCTGAATGGAATGGAGGTGACACAATTTACTTATTTCCAGCAGGTGGGCGGCCTNGAATGTCATCCAGTGAGCGGCGAAATTACGTACGGAATCGAACGCATCGCGATGTATCTGCAAGGGGTNGATAGTATTTACGATATCATCTGGACTGATGGGCCAGAAGGCTCTGTATCTTATGGGGATGTGTTCAAACAAAACGAAGTTGAAATGTCTGCCTATAATTTTGAGCACGCTGATACCCGGTTGCTTTTCAAGTATTTCGACGATTGTGAGCAACAATGCCGAACTCTCATAGAGAAAGGTCTCGCGCTTCCNGCGTATGAACAAGTTTTGAGAGCATCGCACTATTTCAACCTGCTTGACGCACGCAAAGCAATTTCGGTCACCGAACGACAGCGATTTATTCTAAAGGTGCGCTCACTAGCAAGGCTGGTAGCCGAGGCCTATTTCGAAAGCCGAAAACGCCTTGGTTTTCCATTAGCAACTGACGAATTGCGAAAAGAGTACCTGGAACAATAAATATTATGCCTTCTCGTGATTTTCTGGTTGAAATTGGCACGGAAGAACTCCCGCCTAAGGCTTTGGACAACCTAGCTGCGTCTCTGGAGCAGGGCATTGTAAAGGGCTTGAATCGTGAAGAGTTAAATTTCACAGCCTCCTACCGTTACGCAACACCCCGTCGGCTTGCTGTACTCATTCACGAATTACAGCCGCAACAAGCGGACAAAACCATCGAACGGTTAGGCCCCGCCGTCAGCGCGGCTTTCACCGGACAAGGCGCCCCTACAAAAGCTGCACAGGGGTTCGCGCGCTCCTGCGGCGTTGCTGTCGAAGAACTTGATCGGTCGAAAAGTGGAGACGTTGAGAAGCTGGTATTCTCCCTCAAAGAATCCGGAAGGCCTGTCCAGGACCTTTTGCCTAGGCTTGTTCGAGATGCCCTTGAACAATTACCAGTTCCAAAAAGAATGCGCTGGGGAAACTNTCGNGAAGAGTTTGTGAGGCCTGTGCATTGGGTAGTCATGATGTATGGCAACAAGACAATCNCNGCGCTATTGCTCGGCGTAGAAGCTAACCATTTCTCCTACGGACACCGGTTCAACTTCAACAAAAAAATCCTAATCAAAAATGCGAAAGATTACGAAGCGCTGCTCGAAGAGAAAGGTGGGGTAATCCCTGATTTTAATAAACGTAAGGGTCTTATTCGGGAACTGGTCGAAAACGAAGGTGCCAAGGCCGGCGCTNTCGCGGTTATTGATGAGGCCTTGCTCGATGAAGTGACCAGCCTTGTAGAATATCCGGTAGCTCTTACCGGTAAGTTTGAAGAAGAGTTCCTCGACCTGCCGCCGGAAGCTTTGATCCTTACGATGAAATCACACCAGAAATGCTTCTATCTTGTTGATAAGAAGGGCAAGCTACTCCCAAAATTTATTACTATCAGCAACCTTCAGAGCAAGGATCCTTCTAAAGTTGTGGAGGGCTATGAGCGCGTNATTCGCCCACGGCTTGCCGATGCTCGTTTCTTTTACGAAACCGATAAAAAGCACTCCCTCGAATCCCGGCTTCAGCAATTAAACACCGTCATTTTCCAGGAAAAACTAGGAACGATTTATGAAAAATCCCANCGTGTAGCGGCTCTCACAACCGCCATTGCAGAACGGATTGGTGCTGACTCCACTCTTTGTTCNCGGGCAGCGACTCTTGCCAAATGTGATCTGTTAACACTGATGGTCGGCGAATTTGCTGATCTTCAGGGCCTGATGGGATTTTANTACGCNTTGCACGACGGTGAGCCTGAAGAGCTTGCTCAAGCTCTCAACGAACAGTACATGCCGAGGTTTTCGGGCGATAGCTTGCCTAATTCTAAGACAGGTATCGCACTTGCTCTGGCTGACAAGTTGGACTCCATCGTNGGGATATTTGGAATAGGTCAGCCNCCGACTGGCTCGAAAGACCCNTTTGCTTTGCGNCGTTCTGCGATTGGAGTATTGCGTATCATTGTGGAAAAGGAACTAGACTTAGANCTTTTGTATTGCATTGAGCAGGCCGTTTCCGGATTCGAAGAAGCTAATCTGGCACAAAACACAGCCGACGAGGTATTTGAATTCATGCTGGAACGATTCAAGGCATGGTTTATGGATAAAGAGATAACCGTCGAAGAGTTTCAGTCGGTATTCGTTGTAAGNCCGACACGCCCTCTTGATTTTCATTTGCGCATTCTGGCAGTTCACAATTTTAACCTCCTGCCAGAATCTGCNTCCCTCGCCGAGGCTAACAAACGCGTATCTAATTTACTTGCGAAGCAAAATTTCAACGCCGAGGATACAGCGGTCAAAGAAGAGCTGTTACAGGAGCCTGCTGAGAAAGCCCTNCACAGGGAGCTTGTAGATAAAATATTAGAAGTGGCGCCCTTGCTTGAGAAAGGCCTCTATAAAGAGGGGCTACAGACTTTAGCCTCCCTTAAGATCAGTGTCGACACTTTTTTCGATGAGGTGCTTGTAGTATGCGAAGACGCCTCCCTGCGTGAAAACCGATTGGCGCTACTCCAGCAACTACGGGATCTATTTCTCCAGACAGCTGATATATCGCACCTGCATAAGAGCTAATAATACAGTACCGACTTTTTAGAATAAGAATCCATGAAAACTGTTGTTCTTGATAGAGATGGAGTAATCAACGAAGACACCGATGCTTATGTCAAAACACCAGGTGAATGGGTTCCCATTCCGGGTAGCCTTGAGGCAATAGCGAGCTTGCACTCAGCCGGTTATCGGGTCGTAGTGGCCAGCAACCAGTCTGGCCTAAGTCGTGGCCTTTTTGATGAGCAGGCCTTGGCTAACATACACCATAAGTTCTGTTTGATGGCTGAAGAGGCTGGCGGATTCATTGATGGTATTTTCTTCTGCCCACATCTNCCGGAAGATAACTGCGATTGCAGGAAACCCGCTACAGGGTTGCTTGCTCAAATAGAAAAGCAATTCGCCTGTTCGCTTAAAGGCTGTTTTCTAGTCGGCGATCGTTATACCGATATACAAGCGGCCCTCTTGTTTGGCCTCAACCCTATTTTGGTAAGGACTGGCAAAGGTCTTGATACCGAAAAACAGCTCAGGGTTGAAAGTAACAATAGCGCACTGATTGTCGATAACTTGGCCATGGCAGTAACCGATATAATTCTAAAAGTTCATGAATAGCCGTCCGATTCTTTTCCTGCGGTCGCTGCTCTTCTATTGTGGTTACATCGTGATCACCATCTTAATTTGCTCTTTTTTTATCGTGCTATTCCCGTTTATGCCGGAAAAGGGTCGGCATATCATCGCATCGGGATGGTGTAACTCCGTAATGAACTGGCTCTGGTTTACCTGCGGCGCAAAATACAAAATTATCGGCCAACAGAATATCCCAGACGGCGCGGTTGTCATCCTTTCAAATCATCAAAGCAGCTGGGAAACATTTTTGTTCTATGCAATAAAGTTTCCCGTATCGCCCATCTTAAAAAAGGAGCTTTTGCGTATTCCATTCTGGGGCTGGGCCCTCCGCCTGCAAAAGCCCATTGCGATTGACCGCAGCCAGCCACGCGAAGCCGNCAAGTCNCTGTTAACCCAGGGTGTGGCTCGAATTCAAGAAGGAATTTCGGTCTTTGTTTTCCCAGAAGGGACCAGGTCAAAGGCAGGCAACGTTCGTCGTTTCTCAAGAGGCGGTGCAAAACTGGCGGTGGCAGCTGGGGCNCCTATAGTGCCTGTCGCTCACAACGCAGGAGACTGTTGGCCGGCCCGGGCGTTTCTAAAGTATCCTGGAACTATAACAGTTGTTATCGGCGAGCCGGTTACTACCGATGACAAATCCGCTAACGAATTGACTGAGCAAATAGAGTATTGGATTCGTCGACAGTTAGACGTTGGCCCCGCCTAGATATCAAGGTTCTNNGCCGACAGCGCATTGTCTTCTATAAACTCGCGCCTTGGATCGACCTGATCTCCCATCAGCGTATTGAACAACTGGTCCGCACTGAATGCATCCTCGATAGCTACTTGCAACATACGGCGAGTATCTGGATTCATTGTAGTGTCCCAAAGCTGNTCCGGATTCATCTCGCCGAGCCCTTTGTAACGTTGCAGATAATGCCCCTTCATGGCATCGCTCGTTAGCCAGTCTATAGCCTCACCAAAACTAGAGATTTCATGTGTGCGGTCACCTCTCTTTATATAGGCCCCCTCTTCTATTAATCCATCAAGCATTACCCCTAGCTCAGTTATGGCACGGTATTCGCCCGAGTGAAAAAAATCTTGGTTGAAGCTATAAACCCTTTCTAGCCCATGAAGGCTCAGCTTAGCCTCAGGCAAAAATAGATGCCTTTCGGGGTCTTCGTTGAAATCAAGGGAATAGTTACCGGCAGCTCCCGGATGCTGTTGCTCCAGGTTTGCGGATAGATCGGCAACCCATTTTTTAACCTTGCCTTTTGATTTTAGTTCTTCTTCACGGAGCATCCGAGTGAAGACCATTGACTCCATAATTTCGGTCGGATATACGCCTGACAAACGGCTAATGATGGAATAAGCTTCATTGTACTGTTTAACNAGGCTCTCCAGTGAATCATCAGCAATCCCTGGTGCGTCAGCATTTACGTGCAAACTCGCATCTTCCAGCGCAATTTGTGTCTGATAGGTAGCGAGCTCTGTATCGTCTTTAAGATATTGTTCCTGCTTGCCTTTGCGAATCTTGTAAAGGGGAGGCTGCGCAATGAAAATATGGCCCCGTTCCACCAGTTCTCTCATTTGCCTGAAGAAAAATGTCAATAACAAGGTCCGGATATGGGATCCGTCCACGTCAGCATCTGTCATGATAATGATACTGTGGTAACGTAAGTTTTCCGGTTCAAACTCCTCGTTTCCAATACCGCACCCCAGTGCTTTGATAAGTGTCCCAATCTCAGCTGAACTTAACATCTTGTCAAATCTTGCCTTCTCAACATTAAGTATCTTGCCTTTCAGCGGCAATATTGCCTGGTTCCTGCGGTTTCTTCCTTGTTTTGCCGAGCCGCCGGCAGAATCNCCCTCGACGATATAGATTTCCGAGAGAGCTGGGTCTTTCTCCTGACAATCTGCTAGCTTGCCCGGCAAGCCAGCCACATCCAACGCTCCTTTCCTGCGAGTCATTTCACGNGCTTTGCGNGCCGCCTCTCGGGCTCNCGCTGCATCTATCATCTTGCTTACAATGAGCTTTGCATCGTGGGGATTCTCCATAAGGTAGTCGCTAAAGTGAGACCCCATTTCCTGCTCAACAACTGCCTTAACTTCCGACGAGACAAGCTTATCCTTAGTCTGTGAAGAGAATTTAGGGTCTGGAACTTTCACTGCAATAATCGCGGTAAGGCCTTCACGAGCATCATCCCCTGTCATAGCAACTTCTTTCCCTTTTACATTTGACACCTCNTTGTCAATATAGCTTTTCAATACCCTTGTTAGCGCCCCGCGAAAGCCGGCCAAATGAGTTCCCCCGTCCCTCTGGGGTATGTTATTCGTATAGGGGAAGATATTTTCCTGGTAAGAGTCATTCCACTGCAACGCAACTTCGACAGTGACNCCNTCTTCTTCCCGTTCTGAAATAAANTGAAATAGCTTGTTGACCGTGCTTTTGTTCTTGTTCAGATAATCGACGAAGGCTTTAAGTCCCCCGTCGTATTTATAGAGCTCCTTCTTTCCAGATCGCTCATCGATCAGTCTTATCGCAACTCCTGCGTTAAGGAANGCCAACTCTCTCAATTTTTTAGCAAGAATATCATAGTGAAATTCAATGTTAGTGAAGGTTNCTCTTGAGGGCTCGAAGTGGCATTCCGTGCCGGTGNTTTTTGTCTCACCTACAACGGCTAACGGGGCCTGGGGCACACCATGTTTGTAATACTGCTCATGGACTTTTTCGTCTCGGCGAATCAGGAGTTTAAGCTCTTGGGAAAGAGCATTAACCACAGAAACCCCCACCCCATGCAAGCCTCCAGACACTTTGTAGCTATTGTCGTCAAATTTCCCACCCGCGTGGAGTACAGTCATTATGACTTCAGCAGCGGATACCCCTTCTTTATGCATCTCGGTAGGAACGCCTCGACCATTGTCCGCCACTGTAATAGTTTCCCCGACATGGATCGTTACGCGTATTTCATCGCAGAAGCCCGCCAGAGCNTCATCGATTGAATTGTCTACCAGCTCAAAAACCATATGATGAAGGCCAGTGCCGTCATCTGTATCGCCAATGTACATTCCGGGCCGTTTTCGCACCGCATCAAGCCCTTTCAGAACCTTAATGCTTTCAGAATTGTATTCGGATTGGGATTCTTCGCTCATACAGCTGCCCTAGGAAATGAGCCTTCAAAAAAAGCGATTGGCTNCATACCTTAATATCGGTAAATTTAATGGAAAATCAAGCCTTTATTGTACCACGTTTCACGTGAAACGTTGCCATTTCGGGGACATTTGGGGACGTAATCTCAAGCGCATCGCGATCCACACAAGTAACAAATAGCTGCCCTTTTAAAGCAATCAGCTTATCAAGTANTNTCTGTCTATTTTTGCGATCTAATTCTGCCGGTAAATCNTCAACCAAGTAGATACAGGCTCTGTCTAGCGCGTCCGCTAGAAGTGCCCCTTGAGCAATCTTCAGCGCGCTAACAAGGATTTTCTGCTGGCCTCGCGAAAGAGTTTCAATCGCCATCCGGGCGCCAGCCTTCACAATAATATCGGCTCTGTGCGGGCCGGCCTGGGTAGCCCCGTACTTGCGGTCCGAGGCGCGGCTGCGGGTGAGCGCCTCAGCTAATTCCTGGTTACTATCCCATCCCCGCCAATAATTGAGTGACACCGAATGCGTTTCAGGCNGCGCTAAAGANCCGTAGACCTCCTCGAATTTAGGCACAAACCGCTCAAAATAACTTTCCCTAGCCCTGTCTACGTCANGGGCCGCCTCGCACAATTGCATATCCCAAGCGTCAAGCTGCTGTAGGTCAAGATTCGCCTGCTTAAGCAAAAGGTTACGGTTAGCGATACATTTTCGCGTTTTGCGCCATTGGTCGACAAATAAGGGTTCCACGTGGAACACTCCCCAGTCGAGAAACCGGCGCCGGGTTTTTGGCCCCCCTTCTAGCAAGAGAAACGAGTTTGCGTCGAGAACCTGCACAGGCAACTCTCTGGCCACTTTGTCCCAGTTTCTTTGTTTCTCGCTGTCCATATTAAGCTGCTGGCCTTTCCCTCTTGTCCGGATAAGGCCTATTTGACGGCCACTNCCTAGTTCTGCAAAGACCACTGCTTTGGCCTCTGTTTCGCTGATAAGCGTCCCTGGCTTGCTGGTTCTGAAAGAGCGGCCTGATGCCAGCAAATGGATGGCTTCCAATACACTTGTTTTCCCGCTGCCGTTTTCNCCCTGAAGCAAATTAATGCCAGAACTTAATTTAAGCTCAGCTTGCAATATGTTTCTAATTGAAGTGATGCTGAGCGATTTTAGGGTGCTCATAAAACGTAGTGGCCAAGAACGTGCTAAATGTTCACTTATAGCCGCATCGGCATAACGACATAGACGGCATCGCTGCCCCCTTCTTCCGCTTCCAGCAACGCGCTGCTATTGGGGTCTGACAGGGTGATTTTAACTTTTTTGCTAGTCAGAGTTGAAAATACATCTATCAAGTAGCTTACGTTAAAGCCTATTTCTAGGGGCTCTCCGGAGTATTCCACTGATACCACTTCTTCCGCTTCTTCTTGGTCGGGATTATTGGCAAAGATCTTGAGCTCACCGTCAGCAAGGTTTACTCGAACCCCATGGTATTTTTCATTAGATAAAATAGCGGCCCTGGAAAACCCTTCACGCATTTCGAGACGATTACCAATTAAAACCAGGTCTCCTCCCTTCGGAAGAACACGGTTGTAATCTGGAAATTTGCCTTCAACTAGTTTGGAGGTGAAGGTAAACTCGGGAATTTTAGCTCTAATGTGGTTTTGCCCAAAGGTAAGGGCTATATCTCCATCATCAGAAAGTAATCGCGCTAGCTCCATAATCCCCTTCCTGGGTAGGATAAGTTGCTGATTTTCATCAATGGTATTAGACATGCCAACTACTGTTTCCATGGCTAGCCTATGCCCATCGGTAGCAACTACCCTTAAGTAATCTGTTCCTACCTCAAAGAGCATGCCATTAAGGTAGTAGCGAACATCCTGCTGTGCCATCGCGAAACTCGTGCTATCGAGTAACTCGCGGAGCTTTTTCTGGGGTATCGACAGAGAAAAAGTATCAGGTTCTTCTTCAACACCAGGAAATTCCTTGGCTGGCAGCGTAGCTAGCGTAAACCGGCTTCTTCCTGACTTTAGAATTAGCTTGCTGTCCACGAGAGAAGCCTCGATAGAGGAGCCTTCTTTAAGTGATTTGCAAATATCCAAGAGCTTCCGGGCAGGGACCGTTATTTCTCCTTCCTGGTCGACTTGATCAACGCCCACTCTCCCGACCAATTCTACTTCAAGGTCTGTGCCTGTTAGTGAGAGCTCACTATNCTTTAACACCAGAAGCACATTGGAAAGCACAGGCAGTGTTTGTCTGCGCTCGACCACGCCACTAACTATCTGTAAAGGTTTCAACAAGGCTTCACGAGAAANAACAAATCGCATTNGTTTTATTCCTTAAATATCAGCAAGTTACGNNCTATGTGGAAAGGGACCTGAGCAGATTTTTGTAATCTTCCTGAATATCAGTAGAACTATGTCTCAGCCTGTGGATTTGCTTGCAGGCGTGCAACACCGTCGTGTGGTCTCTACCTCCAAAAGCATCTCCTATTTCCGGTAAGCTATGGTTGGTCAGCTCCTTTGACAGGCTCATCGCCACCTGCCTGGGACGTGCGACTGAACGATTACGCCTCTTTGACAGCATGTCTGACATTTTGATCTTATAGTACCCAGCCACGGATCGCTGAATATTGTCAATGCTGACAAGCTTGTCTTGCAAGGCAAACAAATCCCGCAGGGCTTCTTTTATTAAGCTTGGGTCAATAGGTTCTCCTCTGAAATTCGAGTGAGCAATCACCCGCTTCAGTGCTCCTTCCAGCTCGCGGACATTGGATCTCAGCCGCTGGGCAATAAAGAGCGCTGCATCATAGGAAAGCCTTTGATTACAGAGTTCAGCCTTATTCATGAGTATCGCTGCCCGTGTCTCCAATTCAGGAGGCTCTACTGCAACAGTTAGCCCCCAGCCAAACCTAGATTTAAGCCTTTCTTCTAGACCATTTATTTCCTTGTGGAACCGGTCACAGGTCAGAATAATTTGTTGTCCGCCTTCCAATAGCGCATTAAATGTATGAAAAAACTCTTCTTGGGAACGCTCTTTCCCAGAAAAGAACTGGATATCATCAATCAGTAGCGCGTCAACGGAGCGGTAAAATCGTTTAAATTCACTCATCGCATTAAGCTGCAGAGCCGAAACCATTGTGGCTACAAAAGTTTCCGAATGAAGATACACTACCTTGGCGGTCGGCTTCTTAGCCACCAGGTAGTTACCTATTGCATGCATCAAGTGAGTTTTTCCTAAGCCCACACCACCATAGATACAAAGAGGGTTATAAGCATAACCAGGGTTCTCAGCTACTTGCTCGGCAGCCGCTCGTGCTAACTGGTTGGACTTACCCACAATGAAATTCTCGAAGGTGTTTTCCCGATTCAGTGTGCCCCGGTGTCTCAGCTTCCCTTCGCTAATAATATCCACGTTCCGTCTAGTCCCATCGATTTTCGGCGCAGCGCTAGCGGGGAATCGCCCTGGTCTAGGCAGTCCTTGCCCTTGGGATTTTTTCTCCGGCTCTGAGGTTGTTCCAACATTCATAGGAGGCTGGTTCGGATAAGAGTAGCCTGCGGTGACAACCTCCAAGCTAATGTTGCGCTTTCCCGAGCTCAATTCGTCTAGAATTTCGCGAATTCGGTGTAGAAATTTCCCTTTTACCCAATCCTTAATAAACTGGTTTGGCGCAAAAATACGCAACACCTCCGCTTCCGCTTGTGCTCGCAAGGGCCGTATCCAGGTATTAAACTGTTGAGAAGGGAGTTCCNCCTGTAAACACTCAATACATTTTTGCCANTCTGCTGCTGCCACTTGTTCCTCTTTNCCACTAAAAGGTTTATTTTTTTCCTACAACAATTCTAACGACTGAATATTGAGTTATCCACCGCTTAGAAAGCAAAAAAGTGGGTTTTTGAGGCGCTTTTTTATTGTGAAAAATCAACGAGATGTGTGCTTTTTGCTGGTAATTGCCGAGTCGAAAATTGGCTCAAAAGACAACAATTTCTTCCTGCTTGTGAACAAATAAGCTGTGGATAACTTGTGGCTAAGTTTTGTGTGCCTGCTAACGCGAAATTGCCAGCTTTTCTAAAATGAGCTTGCGCTACAGCCGTTAAAAATTTCTCCCTCCTCTAGGCATTTACGTGATTGCAAGTTTAAATTAAACCATCTAGAATTCGCCCTCTTTTTCCAAACCAATGGCGATTAAATTGGGCCAAAAAGATTGGGCCTCCTGTTATGAAAAGAACATTTCAACCCAGCGTATTGAAGCGTGCTAGAACTCATGGCTTTAGAGCTCGTATGGCAACTAAAGGCGGTCGCCAGGTTCTTAAAAGAAGGCGCGCAAAAGGACGCACTAGATTATCCCCCTGAATTCTCTTTTCTCTTAATTAAGAATAGGGAGCCCCAGTGGCTGATAGCGGCTTCTCCAAAAATTTAAGGCTTCTGAATGCAGCGGAGTATGAGACTGTCTTCGAAAATGCTCAGATTAAAGCCTCCTGCCATTACCTTCTTGTGCTTGCTATCAGCAATCACGGCCCAAGACCCAGGCTTGGTATGGTAATAGCCAAGAAACATGTTTCTAGCGCAGTGCAACGAAACCGTATAAAACGACAGATTCGAGAGTCGTTTCGTCACATTGCTGAAAAATTACCTGGGATGGATTTGGTTGTGCTCGCTCGGAAAGATGCTGATAAACTCGACAATAAAGAGCTCGCTTCAAAGCTGAATATATTATGGAAGGATATAGCCAACAGTTGTTGATCTTAGCCGAAAAAGATATTCACTAATGCTAAAGACTCTGCTTATACGATTAATTACCTTTTACCAGCTCACTCTCAGCTTGCTGATTGGCAATGATTGTCGTTTCTACCCCACGTGTTCCCAATACACTAAAGAAGCGATAGAAAAACACGGCTCAATAAAAGGGTCCTGGCTTGGTGTACGTCGAATCTGCAGTTGTCATCCATGGCATGAAGGCGGGGTTGATCCTGTGCCTGATGTAGAGGAGGCCTCGAAATAATGGCCTCAAGTCAAGCAACATGAATATGACGAAATTCTCACTCTACGCTGCTCTCGCTGTTATCAGTTACCTGATGCTGTTGGCCTGGAACGAAGATTATCCTCAGGTCGTGGATTTTGGTGCTCCGGCACCTAGCCCAGTGCCATTAATTTCGCCGCCCGAGAATACAACGGTAACTGATATCCCAACACAGCTGCCAGATTCACCGGCAGCTCCGTCGCCCAATGAATCGGTTACTGTTTCGGAGCCCACTACCAACATTTCGTCAACTAATGTTATTTCAGTGTCAACTGACACTTTAGAAATCGATATCGATTTGATCGGTGGCGATATTACATACTTAGCCCTGCCAAAGCACCTCAGACAATTAGATGTTTCAAATGACCCCTTTGTGCTATTGGAGTCTTCTCCGGGGCGAAGCTATGTGGCACAAAGCGGGCTTATTGGGCGTGATGGTATCGACAATACAGGAAGGGCTTTCTACAGCTCAAATGCCACCAGCTATAGGATGGACGAAGACGAAGGCTCTCTCACCGTTGACCTCTTTACGGAAACTGATGGAGGCCTCCCGGTAATAAAGCGGTTTGGTTTCAACCGCGACAGCTATGTGATCGATATTAGTTTCATCGTAGACAATCAATCTAGCGCAGAATGGCAGGGTAACGCATTCGGCCAAGTGAAACGCAATGTCTTCGATGATCCCAGTGTCGCTGGCTTTTTCCAACGTAGCTATCTGGGTTTTGTCTCGACGTCAGAAGACGATCCGTATATGGAATTCGCTTTTGAAGATATAGAAGAGCGCACCGAAAGCATAGAAATGAATGGAGGCTGGATAGGCTTCAGTCAAAAGTATTTCCTTTCGGCCTGGATTCCAAGCACGGAGACGACCAATAGGTTTACCACGAGAACAAACAATGTAAACGAGTACTTCGGCGAATTCACCAGCTCTTCGTTTACAGTGCCAGCACAAACCATTGGCGAACAAGCAATCCAATTTTACGCGGGGCCAAAAGATCAATACTCGCTAGCAGAGATCTCGCCTAACCTAGAATTAAATGTTGACTATGGCTTCCTATGGTTCTTAGCGAACCCGATATATTGGTTGCTCACCCAGATAAATTCAATAATCGGTAACTACGGAGTTTCCATTATTATTCTTACGTTTATCGTCAAGGCATTGCTCTTCAAGCTATCTGAAAAGCAGTTTCAGTCAATGGCAGGAATGCGCCGTCTTATGCCTAAAATGCAGCAAATTAAAGAGAGCTATGGCGATGACAGAATGAAACAACAACAAGCGACCATGGCCCTGTACAAGAAAGAAAAGATAAACCCTCTCGGAGGGTGCCTGCCCTTGCTAGCCCAGATGCCTGTATTCATTGCATTGTATTGGGTCCTTCTCGAGAGCGTGGAGTTAAGACACGCTCCCTTTGTGTTCTGGTTAAATGACTTATCAGTCAGTGATCCGTTCTTTGTACTGCCTCTGCTAATGGGCGCCACTATGTTTATACAAATGAGGCTTAACCCGCCCCCTGCCGATCCTATGCAGGCAAAGGTTATGCAATTCATGCCAGTAATGATGACCGGGCTTTTCTTATTTTTCCCGTCCGGCCTGGTACTGTATTGGGTAACCAACAGTGTCCTGGGTATTTTGCAGCAGTGGTATATAACAAGAAAAATTGAAGCCAGCTACGAAGCTAAAAAGGCAACCTGAGCCCGCTTCAACAGTGGCCTCTTCCTTTTCTACTGAACGCCAATGCCAGCAATTGTAAATGACACAATCTGTGCAATAGCAACGCCTGTCGGAAGAAGCGGCATCGGCATTGTTCGTCTGTCTGGGCCAGACATTGGCAAAGCCTGCGAAGAGATTCTCGGGTTTTTACCCTCTCCACGGCACGCTCATTATTGCGACTTTCTTGATGCTGATCAGACGGTAATAGATCAGGGCGTCGCTATTTTTTATCAAAGCCCAGATTCGTTTACTGGGGAGGACATCCTTGAGCTCCAGGGTCACGGTGGTGTTTATGTTCTGGCCGCTGTCCTTGAAAGAGTCCTTTCGCTAGATATTCGCCTNGCCNGCCCNGGNGAATTTTCAGAGCGCGCNTTTCTGAATGATAAGATTGACTTGCTNCAGGCAGAAGCGATCGCCGACCTCATTGATGCCAATACTAAACAAGCAGCCCAATCTGCCATGCGCACTTTGAAGGGCCAATTTTCAGAGTTAGTGTATGGGCTGCTAAAAATGCTAACGGCTATTCGAGTCAACGTAGAAGCGGCCATAGATTTTTCAGACGAAGATATAGATTTGATAGCTGACACGAAAGTTGGTGAGTCGATAGAAGAAACACTTAGCCAGATCTCTGCGGTATATGCCCAAGCGCAGCAGGGAGCTTTGCTCAAAAACGGACTGCAAGTTGTTATCACTGGGATACCAAATGCTGGAAAATCCAGTCTGCTGAATGCTCTCTCTGGTATTGATAGCGCCATCGTTACTGATATCCCTGGCACTACCCGAGATCTGTTAAAGGAAGAAATATCCATTGATGGAATGCCAATTCATATTATTGACACAGCAGGTCTCAGAACCAGCGATAACATTGTTGAAATAGAGGGGGTAAAGCGCGCACATGATGCTATAGAGACAGCGGATCANATTTTATTGGTCTTTGACTGCACTAGCTCTGAACAAGATGTGGATAAGGTGTTACAACCACTCAACCTTGCAGNNAAGAGCACAGATTCAATTGAATCAATTCTTGCTCGTTGTACGCTGATTTATAACAAAATTGACTTGCTGGACAACNCGNCNGGTAAAGATACTTTCCTGTATAAAAACAAAGAGCTTTCNAAAATCCGCCTTTCAGCTAAACAGGGCACAGGAATCGGCATACTTCGCGATCACCTGAAAACCTGTGCTGGATTCAGGCCAANCGAGGAAACAGCATTCGTAGCAAGAGAGCGACATCTGGCAGAGCTTAAGAAGGCCGAAAAGCTCATAAGGCACGGCCTTTTTCAGCTTAGTAAGGGCTCACATCTTGAATTGGTCGCTGAAGATTTAAGATTGGCTCAGAACCATTTAGGCGCCATTACTGGGGAATTCACTAGCGACGACTTACTCGGTGAAATCTTCTCAAGCTTTTGCATTGGGAAGTAAGGTTATCAACAGGGCCCTATGCAAGGCGACATTATGTTGACAAGTGAGGGAATATCTTTGATATGCAGTGGACAAAATTTTCGATCCTATNNCCGGAGTGAGAAACCATCAAGTTGTACACACTTANTTCAGACCTTATGCTTAGGCTACTAAGTGGTTTCCACTGTAGTTATCATTAATGCAGACAGTTGTTTTTTTTAAGTTAATTACACTTTTCAACAGGTAACAGCTTCCCCTATAACAACAACATATATACCTTCTTATATATAATCTTATATATCTATATATAAATATATAATGTGTATAACTGAAGAATTACAAAGAAATTCGCTTACNCCCTTTGGTAGTCTATATACTTCAATGCCCTGATTAGAGGCTCAATATTTCTTATGCGTAGCAAGACTCAATACGACGTCATCGTCATTGGTGGAGGACATGCCGGTACAGAAGCTGCCCTCGCAGCTGCGCGCCTAGGCGCAAGCACTCTATTGGTGACTCACAGCATAGAGACTTTGGGGCAGATGTCATGCAATCCAGCTGTTGGGGGTATTGGGAAAAGCCACTTGGTAAAAGAAGTTGATGCTCTTGGTGGAGCGATGGCACGGGCGGTAGATCAAGCTGGTATCCATTTCCGCATTTTAAACAGGAGCAAAGGGCCCGCTGTTCGGGCTACTAGGGGGCAGGCTGACCGCGCCCTCTACAAGGCAGCAGTCCGCCGGATTCTTGAAGGCCAAAGCAACTTAACATTGTTTCAGCAAGGCGTTGATGANCTGATTATCGAATCAGACGTAATTAAAGGCGTTGTGACCCAGATGGGTCTGGAAATTCGTTCAAAGAAAGTTGTACTTACCACGGGAACTTTCCTAGGAGGGAAAATCCATATCGGGATGGATAACAAACCTGGTGGGCGGGCTGGAGATCAGCCTTCTATAGCGCTCGCAGAGCGGCTTAGAGAGTTACCGTTTAAAGTTGATCGGCTCAAAACCGGCACACCTCCTCGAATAGATGGAAAGACCGTAGATTTTTCGGTTATGCAACCACAGGAAGGGGATACTCCTGTGCCCGTTATGTCCTATCTGGGCAAGGAATCAGATCATCCCCAACAAGTGAATTGCTACATCACCTCAACCAATGAAGCTTGCCATGACATTATTCGCAGCGGACTGGATCGCTCTCCGATGTATACCGGCATTATTGAAGGAACTGGACCTAGATACTGCCCATCTATCGAAGACAAGGTAATGCGGTTTAGCGAAAAAGCCTCACACCAGATATTTGTGGAGCCAGAAGGATTGGACACCAATGAGTTGTATCCGAATGGAATTTCTACTTCGTTGCCATATGACGTGCAAGTGAACATGGTTCACCAGATAAAGGGGTTCGAGAATGCTCATATTACCCGCCCAGGGTATGCCATCGAATATGATTTTTTCGATCCTCGGGACTTGAGGTATTCTCTGGAAACTAAATTTGTCGAAGGGCTTTATTTTGCGGGGCAAATAAATGGCACAACTGGTTATGAGGAGGCGGCAGCGCAAGGGCTGCTGGCAGGATTGAATGCAGGATTAGCTGCACGCGGCGAAGAGTCCTGGTGTCCGCGTCGTGACCAGGCGTATATAGGAGTCTTGGTTGATGATCTGATAACACTAGGCACCAATGAACCCTATCGCATGTTTACCAGCAGAGCGGAGTACCGCTTAATCTTGCGAGAAGACAATGCTGATTTACGCCTTACACCCAAGGGCCGAACTCTTGGGCTCGTTAATGACCGGCGGTGGGAATTTTTCTCTGANAAACAGGAACGCATAGAGCGTGATCTCGCGCGCTTGCGCAACACGTGGGTGCTACCAAAAAGCAAAGAAGCAACACAGGTTAACCCCTTATTAGAAAAACCTATTTCCCGGGAGCATAGCTTGGCTGATTTGCTTGCCAGGCCAGGAGTGGAGATTCAACCGTTGTTAGAAGCGGCGCTATCGGGGAAAGCACCTGTGCCAGCAAATTCGCTTGAGAGGCAAGCCCAAAAGCAGATAGAGATCCAGGTTAAATACCAAGGTTATATTGATCGGCAATCTACAGAAATTGAACGACGGAAAAAGCAAGAGAATACAGGCCTTCCACCGGAATTTGATTACGAGCAAATNCCGGGTTTGTCAAACGAGCTGAAAGAAAAGCTCGTAGAAGCGAGACCTGAAAATATTGGGCGAGCATCTCGAATCCCGGGAATGACGCCGGCAGCGATTTCTCTGCTGTTGATTTACCTGAAGAAATACCAAACCCCAACGCGTAAAGCTGGCTAATGCGCAAAAATGAAGAAATTTACTCAAATTCAAGAACGCGCTGAACGGCGCAAAGGAGGCGCAACTGCGCTGNAAAAACTCCTGCCACAAGTAGCGACNAAGAAGAAACTTGCCGCCAAGGGCGATGATCGTTACCTGGCCATGATGACAAAATGTATTAACCAGGCGGGGTTCAGCTGGAAAGTTATTGAGAGGAAGTGGCCTGAATTCGAAGAGGCATTTTTCGGGTTTGATCCCTTTAAACTAGGATTGCTGGCACCGGAACAATGGGAAGCCTATACCAGCGACCGGCGAGTAGTTCGCAACTGGCAGAAGATCAAGGCCTTGCAGGAGAATGTTTTTTTTATTCAGCAAACCGCCCGTGAATTTGGAAGTTTTGGCAATTTTCTCGGGCGTTGGCCAGAGTCGGATCAGATCGGGTTGATGGCCCATTTAAAGCAGCATGGTTCTCGTCTTGGTGGGCAGAGTGCACTGTGGTTTTTGCGAAGAGTTGGAAAAGATTGTTTCGTGCTGACCCGTGATGTGGTGGTGACACTAAAAAGTGTTGGCCTGGATATCGCGGAGCAACCTTCAAGCAAGCGTGATCTGAAGAAAGTGCAAGACCAGTTCAATGCCTGGCATGAGGAGACCGGCTTACCCTATAGCCATTTGAGCAGGATCGTCGCGTGCAGTNTGGGTGAGAATNACCTCTGAAAGAACACCCTATATTTATAGCCTCTCAANCAGAGGCGGAAAATCCTTATGTATGATTCCCCTGACCGCGAGTTGAGAAAGGGCCTTCGATCAATGGGGGTTTGCGGAGAAGAGAATCTGGTATCTCGGTTGGCCCAGTATCTAAAGCTGCTTGAGAAGTGGAATCACAAAATTAACCTGGTCGCTAGNACTGATATAGCCTCTATGGTACGCCGTCATGTTCTGGACAGCCTCACCATCCACCCNTACCTGAGCGGAAAGACTGTTGTGGATGCTGGGTCTGGTGCCGGGCTTCCTGGAATCCCCTTGGCGATCTTAAATACAGACAAAGAATTTATCTTGGTGGACAGCAATGGCAAGAAAACACGGTTTCTGTTTCAGGTAAAGACCGAGCTTGGGCTGTCGAATGTAACCGTCGAAAATTGTCGGGTTGAGCACTATGAAAGTAACCGGCAAATTGATATGGTCATCAGCCGAGCTTTTTCTTCCCTGGAAGGGCTGGTAGTGAAAACCAGACACCTGCTCTCTTCCAGAAGGAACAAATCTTGTAAACTGTTGGCGATGAAAGGACGTTATCCAGGAGACGAAATCAACGCGCTGCCAAATGACGTTTTGGTTTCCCGGATAGAAAAACTCAAGGTCCCTGGTGAAAACTCACAACGGCATGTTGTTGAGTTGATGTGCAAAGAAGGACATGCTCGAGATTAAAAACATGAGGCTAGATACTGATTTAAGCGGATGAAATGGTGAGCAAAGTTTTAGCTATTGCCAATCAGAAGGGAGGAGTGGGGAAAACTACTACCTCAGTTAATCTGGCCGCTTCCCTGAGGGTAACACTTAAAAGCGTATTACTTATAGACCTTGACCCACAGGGNAACGCAACAATGGGGTCCGGGATTGATAAAAATGCCCTAGAGGAATCAGTCTACGATCTACTTACGCATGAATCTGAATTTGATGACGTCGTCGCCAGGCCTGAAAATGTAGATTACGATTTGTTGCCAGCCAATGGGGATCTTGTCGCTGCTGAGGTGGATCTTGTCACTGGCGANAACAGGGAAACCAGATTGCGCGAAATAGTAGAAGCGGTTAGGCAACGCTACGACTTCGTTGTTATTGATTGTCCGCCTTCTCTTAACATGCTAACCATCAACGCCTTGGCGGCAGCCGATGGCGTAGTTATACCCATGCAGTGTGAGTACTATGCGCTAGAAGGGTTGTCAGCTTTGATGGATACCATAAGCACAATAAAGGAAAGGCTGAACCCAGAACTTAAAATAGAAGGCATCTTGCGCACCATGTATGATCCCCGCAACAAGCTGACCACTGAAGTAAATGGGCAACTGTTTAACTATTTTGGTGATGCAGTTTATCGCACCGTGGTGCCCAGGAATGTTCGCCTTGCAGAAGCACCAAGCTACGGTAAGCCCGCAATTAAGTATGACAAACGGTCGCGGGGAGCAATCGCTTATCTCGCTCTGGCTGGCGAAATGCTGCGGCGGTACGACGAAGCGGCCGCAGGGATCTCTAGATTGTGAGGATGGATTGNATAAAAACCCCGAATAACCCATCACCGGTGACAAACGAAGATGGCAGATAAAAAGAAGCTCGGCAAAGGACTAGACGCACTCTTATCCTCCGGCAGCNCCGATACCATGGCCAGCCTGCTAGGNAAGCCAANGGAGCGCCCCCCGACTGCTGCCGCTGATAAGGATGGTGATCTTAGAAATATTCCGATAGACCTAATTCAGCGGGGGAAATACCAGCCACGAACAGATATGCATGAAGAAGCGCTCCAAGAGCTAGCAGCGTCCATAAGAAACCAGGGCGTTATGCAACCTATAGTCATTCGGCCAATCTCTGCTGACAAATACGAAATCATCGCGGGCGAGCGGCGCTGGCGAGCCAGCCAAATAGCAGGATTGGATACGATACCGGCCATAATTAAGCCCGTTGGAGATGAGGCCGCTATTGCTATGGCGCTGATCGAGAATATCCAAAGGGAAAATCTCAATCCTATCGAAGAAGCCATGGCGCTGAAACGGTTGCAGGACGAATTTGAACTNACCCAGCAGGAGGTGGCAGATGCCGTTGGAAAATCCAGAGTCACTGTAACCAACTTGATTCGTCTTATTGGGTTGCACACCGATGCGCGCCGTATGTTAGAGCGCGGCGAGCTTGAGATGGGGCATGCTAGAGCGCTGCTGGCCCTACCTGATGTCCAGCAGGCCAAAACGGCCCGTGCGGTTGTGGGTCGCGGACTGTCCGTGCGGCAGACGGAATCACTGGTTAGGCGCTTACTATCGGGCGATGTTTCTGGAAAGGCGTCCAAGGCTGTTGATCCCGACATCAAGAATTTGGAGGAAAGCCTAGCAGGCAAGCTTGGTGCCAAAGTTCTGCTGCAGCACACAGCCAAAGGGAAGGGGCGACTCGTCGTAAAATACAATTCCCTGGATGAATTGGACGGTATTTTGTCCCACATAAATTAGCAAATTTCTNCCGCAAAAATTGTCCCTTATGNGCTGTTGATTAGGCCTTATAAAATCCCTATAATGCGCGTGCTTTGGTCTTCACCGCTGCAAATTTAAGGTGTTTAGTACAGATGTTTTGGGTGTCGGGCTCAACAAANAAGCTAATCAAAAAAAAGTCAGGTTTGTGACTAATCTAAAAGCCCCGCCGGTCCATAGAGTGATCGTTGCACAAGTGGTTGTAACATCGTTAATGGCCCTGATTTCTCTGTTGCTTTCAGGCAGCGTTTTGGCCTACTCGGTAATGCTGGGAGGCCTGATCAGTGTTTTATCTAACAGTTACTTCGTCATGCAAGCGTTCAAATACAGAGGCGCGCGCAATGCGGACAAAGTTTTTAAGAGCTTCATAAGAGGGGAGTTCGGCAAGATTGGAATCACCCTGGTGCTCTTTGCNCTGAGCTTTACTTTAATAACTAATTTGAATGAGCTCGCGTTGATACTCGGGTTTGTGGCAACGCACTTCGTCGGCGTGATGGTGTCAGGCCTGATTAGTTACAGCCCGACGGGCGACAAAGCGCAAAGGGAACGAGATGCCCTTAATGTTAGGGCGCGAATTTAAGGCAATGGATAGAGTTTCTTCATGGCAGAGTTAGAAGACGCAGCCCACTTGGTCGCTGAACATGCTGGCGAGCAAACAGCACAGGAATACATTACCCACCATTTGTCTTTTCTGACCTTGGGCCGAACACACGACGGTCACTGGGGGTTTGCTCATACTCCGGAAGAGGCGGCGGAGATGGGCTTCTGGGCTGTGAATGTCGACACGCTGGGGTGGTCAGTGTTCTTAGGCTCCCTATTTCTATGGTTCTTTTACTCAGTTGGCAAGAATGCTTCAATCGATAAACCCAGCGGTGTTCAGAATTTTGTTGAGTGGGTAGTAGAGTTCGTTGACGCACGTGTTAGCGAGACCTTCCACTATAAAAATGAGCTGATCGGGCCTCTAGCTCTGACACTGCTCTTCTGGATTCTGCTAATGAACACTATGGATTTAGTGCCGGTTGATTGGATAACTAAGGCTTTTGAAATTACAGCTGCCGAAGTGTTCCACTTCGAAAATGCCCCATTCAAAATCGTGCCCACCACCGACCCGAACATAACCATGGGGTTATCGTTCACGGTCTTTATGATGATCATCTACTACAGTGTAAAGAATAAAGGGCTGGGCGGGTTTCTTGGTGAGCTAGCCTTCCACCCTTTTGGCAAATGGATGCTTCCATTCAACCTGGTTGTGGAAATACCAACTTTATTCGCCAAGCCCATTTCGCTTGGGTTGCGGCTGTTCGGTAACCTCTATGCTGGCGAGCTACTTTTTCTGTTGATCGCGTTACTAGGGTTTTGGCAGTTGCCCGCACACTTTGTTTGGGCCGTATTTCACTTATTGGTAATTCCATTACAGGCATTTGTATTTATGATGCTAACCATCGTGTACTTGAATGCGGCGCATGAGGTGCCACATCACTAATTTATTACTATTTCTGAACTGAAGAGAATCTGGAGGGAAAAATGGAACTGATATTGGCTAACACAGTACTCGGCGTTTTGCTGGTGCTGGGCTTGGGCGCTGCAGGCACGGCGATTGGCTTCGGCATTTTGGGAGGCAAATTACTGGAAGGGTCTGCAAGACAACCAGAGCTGGCCCCCAAGCTACAGGGGTCAATGTTCTTGGTAGCGGGCCTTATCGATGCGGTTACTATGATTGGTATTGGTATTGGCATGTGGTTTACGTTTGCTAATCCATTCACTGCCGCGTTAGGTGGTTAAGACAAAGGCGGCAAGCGGGAGGAAATACCGTGAATTTTAATGCTACTTTGATTGGCCAATCTATCGCCTTTCTGGTTTTTCTTTGGGTCTGTAAGCAATATGTGTGGCCGCTGTTTGAGGTCATATTAGAAGAGCGCAAGAAGCGAATAGCTGATGGTCTGGAGGCAGCAGCACGAGCAGAAAAAGATCTGGAACAGGCACAACGCAAAGTAACGGAGCGTCTTAAGGAAGCAAAAACAGAAGCTGCCTCGATTATTGACCTGGCAAATAAGCGTGCTGCACAAATAGCGGACGAGGCGAAAGAACAGGCACGTGAAGAGGGGCANCGTATCATCACCGGCGCCCAGGCTGAGATTGATCAGGAAGTTAATCGTGCCAAGGAGGCTTTGCGAACCCAGGTATCCGCTATAGCGGTAGCGGGCGCAGAGAAGATTCTTGAGCAGTCCATTGATCAAGCGGCAAATGAAGAAATGCTAAAAAAACTAGCTTCAGACTTATAGGCCAGAGGCGCAGTCGAGTAAATCCTAGTAAGAGACAATGGCGGAATTAACTACCTTAGCAAGACCTTATGCGAAAGCCGCGTTCCATGTCGCGCTCGCTGATGCGGCGCTAGAGGGCTGGTCACGCATGTTGTCGTTAGCCGCGGGCATCGCTGCTAATGAAACAGTTTCGTCTGTGATGTCTTCGCCATCGTTAACTTCGGAGCAGGCCGCNGATTCGTTCATTGAGGTTTGTGGCGAAGAATTAAATGAGAAGGGTCAAAATTTTATACGTTTGTTATCAGAGAACAAGCGATTGGCATTGCTCCCTGAGGTTTCTGAGTTATTTGAAAACCTTAAAGCCAATCAAGAGAAATCGGTGGACGTAGAGATTACAACAGCTTTTAAAATTAGCTCAGAAGTTTCTGGAAAGCTGGCAAAAGCACTCAAGAAGCGGCTCGAGCGCGACATTAATTTAGCAACTAGCATTGATCAGTCTCTTCTTGGAGGCGCAGTCATAAGAGCAGGCGATACAGTGATCGATAGCTCTGTCCGAGGCAAGTTGAATAAACTGGCCGAATCAATGAATTCCTGAATAAGTAGGAAATAGGAAATAAGCATGCAACAACTGAATCCATCTGAAATCAGTGAAATTATCAAAGAACGCATAAACACCCTCGATGTGTCCGTGCAAGCCAAGAATGAAGGGACCATAGTAAGCGTCATGGACGGCATCATCCGTATCCATGGACTGGCGGACGTAATGTATGGGGAGATGATCGAATTTGAGGGCGGTCTATATGGTATTGCATTGAACCTCGAAAGAGACTCTGTCGGCGCTGTGGTATTAGGCGACTATCTGCAACTTAAAGAAGGCCAGACTTGTCGCTGTACGGGGCGTATTCTGGAAGTGCCCGTTGGCCCTGAGCTAGAAGGACGGGTAGTTGATGCCCTGGGCAAGCCCATCGACGGGAAGGGGCCGGTAGAAGCTAAACTCAGTGACGCTATCGAAAAAGTTGCGCCNGGTGTTATTGCTCGCCAATCCGTGGCCGAACCGGTACAAACAGGGCTGAAATCAATTGATTCCATGACCCCCATAGGCCGTGGTCAGAGGGAGCTAATAATTGGTGACCGAGAGGTGGGTAAAACCGCTGTTGCGATCGACACTATNATCAACCAGAAAGGCAAGGACTGTAAATGTGTCTACGTGGCAGTTGGCCAGAAGGCTTCTTCTATTTCTAATGTGGTGCAAAAGCTAGAAGAGCATGGAGCAATGGAGTACACCGTTGTGGTTGCCGCAACAGCCTCTAACCCTGCCGCTATGCAGTTCATTGCCCCTTATTCCGGCTGCACTATTGGTGAGTACTATCGTGATCGCGGCCAGGATGCTCTGATTATTTATGATGACCTAACAAAGCAAGCGTGGGCGTATCGCCAAATCTCTTTGCTACTGCGCCGTCCTCCNGGGCGCGAGGCCTATCCCGGAGATGTGTTCTACCTGCACTCCCGTCTTTTGGAGCGTGCAGCCAGAGTAAGCGCTAGCTACGTTGAAAAATTCACCGATGGTGAGGTTAAGGGAAAGACTGGGTCGTTGACAGCGCTCCCAATTATTGAGACCCAGGCTGGTGACATTTCAGCATTCGTGCCGACCAATGTGATTTCCATTACCGATGGCCAGATTTTCCTGGAAACTGACTTGTTCAATTCTGGTATCCGCCCGGCAATGAATCCGGGCATATCGGTTTCCCGTGTGGGGGGAGCTGCTCAGAAGCAAATTATACGGAAGCTTGGCGGCGGTGTTCGCATTGCTTTGGCCCAGTACCGAGAGCTGGCAGCTTTCTCAGCCTTTGCATCGGACCTTGATGATGCCACCCGTGCTCAGTTAGAACATGGGCAACGGGTTACAGAGCTGATGAAGCAGAAGCAATACTCACCCCTGCAGATTGCCGAGATGGGAATTTCAATTTATGCGGCGAATGAAGGGTATCTGAAAGAAGTTCCTTTGAATAANGTGCTCGATTTTGAAGCGGCGCTACTTTCATTTGTAAACGCTGAATACAGCGAGCTTGTGGCCCAGATCAATGAGACCGGAGATTGGAATGACGAGCTCGAGGCAAAGTTCAAAGAAATAATGGAAAAATTTGTCTCCACGCAGACTTGGTAGGGCTAAAGGACTATTTTAACAACGAAGAGCTAAGAAAGAGAAAAGGCAATAACCACAGATGGCAGGCGGCAAAGAAATAAGAAATAAGATCGCGAGTATTGAGAATACTCAGAAGATCACCAAAGCAATGGAAATGGTTTCGGCCAGCAAGATGCTAAAGGCGCAGAATCGCATGAAACTGGGTAAGCCCTATGCCCATAGGATTCGGTCCGTGATTGGCCACATTGCTAATTCAACGCCAGAGTATCGACATGTTTATTTTGATACCCGTGATGTCAAAAGGCTCGGCTATATCGTGGTATCTACTGACCGTGGTCTGTGTGGCGGGTTGAATATTAACTTGTTCAAGGCAACTGTCGCTTCCATGCAAGAATGGGCTGAAAAGGATATTGAGATTGATATCTGCACCATCGGCGCTAGGGCGGCCACCTTTTTTAATAATTTCGGAGGGAATGTTGTTGCCGCGATTCGCGATATTGGTGAGGCCGCTGAAGTAGCCGATGTAATTGGCGCCGTAAGAATCATGCTGGAAAAGTTTGATAATCAAGAGATCGACCGGCTAATGATCGTCACCAATGATTTCATTAATACCATGACACATAAGCCAACGGTTAACCAGTTATTGCCTCTGTTGCCTTCAGAAGAAGAAGATCTTAGGCATCACTGGGACTACTTGTATGAGCCTGACGCCAAGGAATTACTGGACGGACTTTTGTTGCGATTTATCGAGTCACAGGTCTACCAAGCGGTGGTGGAGAATAATGCTTGTGAGCAGGCGGCAAGAATGCTTGCGATGAAGAATGCGTCGGATAACGCGGGGGAATTGATAGAAGAACTTGGCCTTGTCTATAACAAGGCAAGGCAGGCGGCAATTACACAAGAGCTATCCGAGATAGCTGGTGGGGCAGCCGCCGTATAAGTCTTATTCATTGAATTATTGATTAAAAAAGAGATTGAGGAACCGTAGATGAGCAGTGGTCGAATCGTACAAATAATAGGCGCGGTAATCGACGTGGAGTTTGAGCGCAAGAGCNTCCCACAGGTTTATGACGCGTTAACCGTCGACGGCACTGAGGTGACTTTGGAAGTTCAACAGCAGCTAGGTGATGGCGTGGTCCGCACCATAGCATTGGGTAGTGCTGAAGGTCTTAGTCGGGGGCTGGATGTGAAGGACACAGGTGCACCGGTTTCGGTTCCTGTGGGAACCGAAACCCTGGGGCGCATTATGGACGTACTTGGCCGGCCTATCGACGAGCTGGGTCCGATCGGAGAGAAGGAGCGCATGCCGATTCATCGGGATGCGCCTACTTACGAAGAGCTGTCTACTACCAACGAGTTGTTAGAAACAGGCATCAAGGTTGTTGATTTAGTTTGCCCATTTGCCAAGGGCGGAAAAGTTGGGCTTTTCGGTGGAGCCGGTGTAGGAAAGACCGTAGCNATGATGGAACTAATTAACAATATCGCCACTGAACACTCTGGACTATCTGTATTTGCGGGGGTGGGGGAGCGTACTCGTGAAGGCAACGACTTTTATCATGAAATGCAAGAATCAAAAGTTATCGACNTGGAAGGCGAGTCAAAAGTATCAATGGTGTATGGTCAGATGAATGAGCCTCCTGGTAACCGTCTGCGCGTGGCTTTGTCAGGGTTGACCATGGCAGAGAAGTTCCGCGATGAAGGACGAGACGTACTCCTTTTTATCGATAATATCTATCGGTACACGCTCGCAGGCACCGAGGTGTCGGCTTTGCTTGGTCGTATGCCCTCGGCGGTGGGGTATCAACCGACGCTGGCTCAGGAAATGGGCGCTCTGCAAGAGCGTATCACTTCCACCAAAGCCGGTTCCATTACTTCAATTCAGGCGATATATGTGCCGGCGGATGATTTGACGGACCCTTCACCGGCAACTACTTTTGCGCACCTTGACGCGAAAGTGGTGTTGTCTCGAGAAATCGTAGCGCTGGGTATCTATCCTGCGGTGGACCCGCTTGATTCCAGCTCTCGTCAGCTGGACCCATTGGTTGTCGGGCAGGAGCACTACGATGTAGCCAGCGGCGTGCAAGGAGTGTTGCAACGTTACAAAGAATTGAAAGATATTATTGCGATTCTGGGTATGGATGAATTGTCGGACGAGGATAAGCAGACAGTATATCGGGCGCGACGCATTTCCCAGTTCCTGTCGCAGCCGTTTACAGTGGCGGAGGTATTTACCAACGCTCCAGGAAAGTACGTTTCACTGAAGGACACGATTGCCGGGTTTAAGGCAATTCTCGACGGTGAATATGACCATCTGCCAGAGCAAGCGTTTGCTATGGTTGGCTCAATCGAAGAAGCTGTAGAAAAGGCGAAAAGCTTGTAACAGTGGTTACGTAACGAGAAACCTATGCCTCTAACAATACAATGTGACATCGTGAGCGCCGAGAAGAGCATTTTCTCCGGTCCCGTTGAAATGCTCGTGGCATCCGGTTCAGTGGGGGACCTCGGTATTGGGTCGGGGCACGCNCCTCTGTTGACCGCCTTGATTCCTGGCCCTGTAAGGCTCATTAAGGAAGGNGGTGACGAGGAGGTGTTTTATGTCTCCGGCGGGTTTCTAGAGGTTCAAAGTAACGCAGTTACGCTCCTCACTGACACTGCCTTAAGAGCTGATGATGTGGATGAAGCAGCGGCTGTGAAAGCGCTGGAGGATGCGGAGAAGGCGATGGGAGATCAGAGCGCTGAGATGGATTATGGCGCAGCTGCCGCCCAGCTAGCGGAGGCCGCTGCGCAACTCCGCGCACTTCGGCAGCTGAAGAATCGCGCATAGTAACGGCGGCCCAATTCATTAAAGAAAGGTAGCGAGAGCTACCTTTTTTTTTGATACTCTCTTCGTAGAGTTTCCAGCTGACATGCTAAGGGAAAGGCGATGGAAGTGATAATTCTGGCGGCCGGTGAAGGCACCAGGATGTTTTCAGAAACCCCGAAAGCGCTGCACAGCATAGGCGGCCGGGCCATGCTCGAGCACGTTATGTTGACAGCTCGCGAGCTTAACCCAAGTAACATCCACGTGGCGGTGGGATTTGGGGCGGCCCAAATACGAGGCTACTTTAAGGATGGAGAGGCACTAGATATAAACTGGGTCCTTCAAGCCGAGCGGCTCGGCACAGGGCATGCGGTTCAGCAAGCATTGCCCGATGTTGATACCGGGGATGAGCGCAACTGGGTAATGGTTCTATATGGAGATGTTCCACTTATCAAATCGNTGACGTTGAACGNATTACTGGAGCAAATGGATCTGGAAACNGTGGCTTTGCTTACGGTGCGGACAGAAAATCCGAGTGGGCTTGGGCGCGTCATTCGCGATGAAGCAGGGAGGGTGGCAGCGATAGTAGAAGAAAAAGATGCCACCGAAGAACAAAAGCAGATAAAAGAAGTTAACAGTGGCATCATGTGCATTCCGGCTAAAAAGCTGGAGAAGTGGTTAGGAAAAGTCAGCAACAACAATCAACAGTCCGAATATTATCTAACTGATATTATTGGGTTTGCAGTAAGTGAAGGCTGCCAGATAAAGGCAACAACCCATCCGGATGAAATCGAGGTCCAGGGTGTAAACGACAAGGCCCAATTAGCATTGTTGGAGAAATGCTACCAAATGAAAAAACAGCAAGAGCTAATGGACGCGGGCGTAACGCTGAGAGACCCAAGCAGAGTCGATATACGAGGCACAGTTAAGTGTGGGAAAGATTGTGTCATTGATGTCAACGTNATTTTTGAAGATACCGTAACGCTCGGCGACAACGTGGAAATTGGCGCTAACACAGTGATAAGAGCGGCTACGCTCGGTGATGGTGTACAGATTTTGCCAGGAACCAACATAGATGGAGCCACTATAGGAAGGGACAGTGTTGTTGGACCTTACGCAAGAATTAGACCTGGCACGACTCTGGATGAAGGCGTAAAGATTGGAAACTTTGTTGAAATTAAGGGCTCTAAAATAGGGGCAGGCTCAAAAGCAAACCATCTAGCTTACATAGGGGATGCTGAGATTGGTCAGGGGTGTAATATTGGTGCGGGCACTATTTTTTGTAATTACGACGGAGCTAACAAGCACAAAAGCGTACTGGGCAATAACGTCTTCATTGGTTCCAATTGTGTCCTTGTCGCACCTATTAGGCTAGAAGATGAAGCCTTTGTTGCAGCGGGTTCTGCAATAAATAATGACGTGCCTGCAGNAAACCTTGCGGTAGGCAGGGCCAAGCAAAGAAACATAGCCCGCTGGAAACGCCCTANCAAANCTGAGAAAGAGTAGTTAAATAGTTGTAAGCCATGTGTGGAATTGTAGGGGCGATCGCAGAACGTAANGTATCCGGCATCCTGCTGGAAGGCCTCAGGCGCTTGGAATACAGAGGCTATGACTCTGCTGGTATCGCATTGCTCAATGACTCGGGCGAAAAGATAAAAGAACTTAAAACCGTTGGTCAGGTAAAAAAGCTAATAAAGTCCGCCTCAAAAGCTAAGCTACGTGGTGCTCTAGGAATAGCCCATACNCGCTGGGCTACGCACGGCAAGCCCACCGTAAGCAACGCCCATCCTCATAATTCGCAAAAACAGATTGCTATTGTTCATAACGGCATAATCGAAAATCATGAGGTCTTGCGAGACNAGCTGATTGAAGATGGTTATGTATTCAAGACACAAACAGACAGTGAAACGATAGCGCATCTGATTCATAGAGCCAGAGATCATGGCAAGAGATCTTTGCTGGAAGCCACCAAGCGCNCCNTCAAGAAGCTGNAAGGCGCTTACGGGATTTGTGTTATCGACAACACTGAACCCGATCAGATTGTCGTTGCCCGTAGCGGCAGTCCCCTGGTCATTGGTGTCGGGATTGGCGAAAATTTTGTCGCTTCGGATCCCTTAGCCCTAGGCCAAGTGACAGATCGCTTTATTTATCTTGAGGAAGGGGACGTTGCCAGGATTACACTGAATGATATCGAAGTGTGGCANGGNACACGTAAAGTTAATCGAAAAGTAACAAAGGTGCAGGCCCGCTCAAAGGATGCAGAGAAGGGTGAATTCAAGCACTTCATGCTCAAGGAAATTCATGAACAACCACGNGCTATAAAGGACACGCTGGATGGCCGTATAAGTGACAAAAAAGTATTTGAGCAGGCTTTCGGTGTCAATGCATCGGCTGTCTTTGATAAGGCCAAGAGCGTACAGATTGTTGCTTGCGGGACTAGCTTTCATGCCGGACAGGTGGCCAAGTATTGGCTAGAATCTGTTGCCAGAATTCCTTGCCAGGTAGACATTGCCAGTGACTACCGCTACCGAGACATAATCGTTCGGCCCGATACTTTGTTCGTCACTATCTCGCAGTCAGGGGAGACCGCTGACACAATCGCAGCGCTGCGTTACGCAAAGAAGCAAAAATACCTTGCTAGCCTAGCAATTTGTAATGTGGCTACCAGTTCTCTGGTTCGAGAATCGGATTTCTGCGCACTAACCATGGCCGGCCAGGAAATCGGGGTGGCCTCCACTAAAGCATTTACCACGCAATTGGTAGTGTTATTACTTCTGTCAATCGTACTTGCTAGGCGAACAAGCCTAAAAGCGAGCNAAGAAGCAAGACTTGTAAAACAGATCGCCAANCTACCCAAATTNATTGAGAAAACACTAACCCTCAGCAAGGAAATCAAGAGAATCTCGCGACAATTTTCTGACAAGGAGCATAGCCTTTTCCTTGGGCGGGGAATTGAATACCCCATTGCTAAAGAGGGGGCGCTTAANCTAAAAGAAATCTCCTATATTCATGCTGAAGCGTACCCCGCAGGAGAGTTAAAACACGGCCCNCTTGCACTGGTAGATAGCAAAATGCCCGTAATAGCTGTAGCGCCCAACAACGATTTGCTGAGCAAATTAAAGGCAAACCTNTCTGAAGTNAGCGCACGNGGNGGGAAGCTNTATGTTTTTGCCGACGAAAGCATAAAGTTTGAAAGCGACCGGAGCTGTAAGGTCATCAACGTGCCCAATTGCCCCGACATCCTCGATCCCATCGTGTTTACTGTCCCTCTGCAACTATTGTCGTACCATGTGGCCATGATGAAGGGAACGGATGTAGATCATCCGCGGAATCTGGCGAAGTCCGTNACTGTGGAATAGTTCACAGCAGTAAATTAAACAGCAAGTATTTTAAGGGACAGAATCATGTCGATATATGGNGGGAAAAAAGTATTAATTACTGGTGCTTCTGCNGGCATAGGATATGCATTATCTGAAGAANTAGCCAAAAGAGGATCAGAAGTAATAATCACTGCAAGAAGGAAAGACAGGCTAGAGGCTCTGGCTCAAAAAATTAAAGATGCTGGAGGGAAGGCTCACATTTTTGTTGAAGATTTATCCCTGCCTGAATCGGGGATAAAGCTATACGATCAAGTTAAATCGGCAGGACTAAACATTGATATTCTTATCAATAATGCTGGTTATGGGCGCTGGGGAGAACTGACAAGCCATGAGAGAGACGATTATTCAAAAATGTTGCAACTTAATGTCACTACCCTTACCGATCTCTGTCATCTATACATTCCGGACATGGTAGCTCAAGGTGGTGGAGGTATCATTAATGTTGGATCGATGGCATCTCTATCGCCAATTCCATACGCAAGCGTCTATTCATCGTCAAAAGCATACGTTTTAATGTTTTCAGAGGCAATTCGTTACGAGTACCAAGATAAAGAGATAAAAGTCATGGCTCTTTTGCCTGGAGGCACGGAGTCAGAATTTGCAAGCGTTGCTACAGAAAAGTCCGAAAAACTTACTAAAAGATATCAAGAACGAGAGGGCTCAGCAGCTGGTGGAGCTATGCAAACCTCTCTAGAAGTTGCCGTTGAATGTTTAGAAGCTTTTGAGAAAAATAAGCAATATTTCCTTTGCGGTGGTAGAAACCGCTTTTTATATAACCTAACAAGAATCATGTCCCGCCAACGTGTTCTTGAAATGACAGGTAGGATGTTTAAAAAAATAGCAGGCTAGGTTTGGAGTTATTATGGAAGGATTGGCAGTAATAGGTTTTGTTTTCGGAATGGTAGGTGTTGTGGCNCTCGTTCGTCTGGAGAAATTAANAAAAACACTAAAAGAAAAAGGAATTTTGGANCAGGATTACAAGGAAGAATAAATGCCTGTTGTAAAACACTCTGTAACAGTTGAGTAGAACAGGATGGTGAGTTTAAGGACATTAAATGATCGCTGAATACACGAAAAAAGATGCGTCTAATATTCTTTCTGTAATCAACGATGCTGCATTAAAGTATAAAGGGGTTATACCAGATGACTGTTGGCATGAGCCCTACATGTCGGAACAGGAACTTCTCAGCGAATTTGATGGTGGCGTTCGTATGTTTGGGCATGAAAAAAACAGTATATTAGTTGGGGTAATGGGTATTCAGGAATTAAAAGATGTCACGCTAATCAGGCATGCTTACACATGTTCTGCCTATCAAGGGAGGGGAATAGGAAAATTGTTATTGCAATATTTGTTTGAAATTAACAAAAGCTCTATTTTATATGTTGGCACCTGGCAAGATGCAACTTGGGCAATTCAATTCTATGAGAAGTTAGGGTTTGTTATGCACAAAAGAAAAGAAACTATTGAACTACTTAAAAAGTATTGGGACGTTTCCTTAAAACAAATTGAAAATTCGGTAGTCTTAGAAAAATAAAGCAATTTATATGCGCCTGATCATTAAAATGCTCATATGGTTATGCTCCATACAAGCATCGATATATTACTTAACGCGTGTGTTCAGGCAGTGCAATTGAGGCGGCAGGCGGAGTGCACGTTACATGGTTACCTTATTTAAAAACCCTCAGCGAATTCATAAAAAATAGCTTAAAACACTTAATAACAACCTAACAAATTGATGGGCAACTGTTTATGAGCGCCATTATTGTAATTACTTTTATAGCTCTTTCTCCATTAATTTTAGGAACTATATTTATGGGGGCGCAGAAAAGGATAAACGTAAAACACCAAGAATCGGGAATAACACGTCAATGTTTCGTTGGGTATTGCTGGACATATTTTTTATTTGGGTTTTTTGTGCCAATTTTTAGAGGGGAGATAGCAATAGGCGTATATCATTTGATTTTCTCAGTTATGACTCTCGGAATTTTCCAATTAGTCATGGCATTTTTATACAATAAGCAATATTCAACCCGTCTTTTAACTACTGGCTGGGTGCTTGATGATACGGAAGAGAGAAATAATCTAGCAAGGCGCAAAATTGGCATTAGCAAATAATTTTTACGCTTTAAACCCAACAGCCATATTATTACTAGCTATACTAAAAAATAGACTTGGAAATAGGCCACAAAATGAAGGCCCTGCATGAGAACACTTAGAGAACAAATATTGTTCAATTGCTCCGCGGAGGACTTATGGGAAATACTGTCCGATGTGACGAGATGTGATTGGGTTCCGGCGATAGATAAAATTATCTTAGATGGAGATTGCAGAAGCTTTGAAATGGACGGAATGGGGAAGATTACCGAAAAAATACTGTTATTGGATAATCCGACTATGACGTTAAAATATTCTGCCATAGCCACCCCTACTCCTATAGAGCATCATTTAGCGACTATGACGGTATCTGCTGTTAATAACCTGAGTTGCCAGCTTGAATGGGAAACAGAAATTGATCCAGAACTATTAGCCGATCGGATTCGCCAAGGCATGTTAGTTTCAATAGAAGGGATTAAGAATGTTTTATCAAAGGTGAGCTGAAAGAGTTTGGCCAACGGTAGACATATAAATTCCACTAGTGGAAATGCTCATTAACGATGAAGTAATTTTCAACGATAAATTAAAGGGTGCTTCTGTTTTGCCGCTGCTTCTTGCCCGGAGGCAGGCTAGGCATTTAATCTGAAAAAACCTTTCCAATTTGTTCGTGTATGACTAAATCTGCAATTGGGTCAAGGTCTGTAGGTTGGTTGTTTATAATTATTAGTTTAGCACCTAATTCTTTGGCCAACTTGGGAAATCCAGCGGCTGGGTATACTGCTAAAGAAGTTCCAATAGTTATAAATAAATCACATTCTATAGTTTTACTTTGTGCTATCTGCATTTCTTCTTCAGGCATAGGTTGCCCAAAAGAGATGGTTGCAGTCTTAACCATCCCTTCACAGGAGTCGCAGTAAGGTATAACTCCATCTGCAAGAAAAGCTTTTTTAATGGGCGGTAATTCGTATCTTGTCCCGCAGTCTAGGCAACTTGCATAAGATGCGTTTCCATGAATTTCTGTGATTTTATCTTCAGGAACCCCCGCATCTTGATGAAGGTTATCAACATTTTGAGTTATTAGGTAAGCGGATTGGTGAGCACCAATTATTTTTGCCACTGCAAAATGTCCTATGTTTGGTTTAGCTTTTCTAATAATGTCTTGGCCTGAAAATTTTCTTTTCCAAGACTTCCTTCGTACCTCTTCGGAGGAGACGAAATCTTGAAAATATATGGGGGTGTTAGTCTGCCAGACACCTTGAGGCCCCCTGTAATCGGGGATACCCGATTCTGTGCTTATACCAGCCCCGGTAAAGATAACTATCTTCTTAGCTTCTTCAATATATTTGTGTAATTCTTCAT
>PARV01000027.1 GCA_002712055.1 Gammaproteobacteria bacterium
TGTTTAAATTCAAATGGACTGGGCATAAGCGGCCCGGGCATACCCTGCCGGACAGCAAACTTTTCACCAATTAAATCTTCCAGTGGCACGCCCGCATACTTTGTAAGAGCTGGCTTGTAATCAAAGGTATCTACCTGGCTCGGCCCTCCACTCATNAAGAGGGAAATTACNCTNTTGGCNCGGGGTTTAAAATGNGGTNGCTTCGGCTCNAATGCACCNGGGAAAACAGCACTGCACTGATCNCCACCCAAGGCNGCACTCTGGGCAAATGCTTTNTCATCATTCAGCAAAGAGGCAAGGGCCAAACCGGCCATGCCACCGCCAGACTGCATAAGAAAATCTCGACGTGACCATATTTTTTTCTTAGGCTTGTCGGTCATGCTTAATTATCTCCTGTATAAGAATTCACTCAGGTTAAACACCACGTGAGTGAGGTCATCCAGTGAACCCAGCTCAACAAGTTGGCGTCCAACCTCTGCTTCTTCNGGTGTTGGTGGTCGAGTCAGGGCTGTTTGGTAAACCATCTCGATTTGCTGATCTACATTATAGGGCACTTTTTCTTCTACCACGTCGGAGAACAGTTCCGCCTGACTTAATACAAACGGGTTATTCATTAAGGTGAGCGCCTGCGGTGCAACGGTTGAAGTATTGCGGGTATTAATAGTCTGGTTTTGATCTGGCAAATCAAAGGTTTCAAAAAANGGGAAAGTCAAAGTACGGCGGCGATAAACATACAGGCTACGTCTCCATACTTCGGGGCCATCTACCTGATTATCCCATCGCCCGAACAGCACCGCGGTATCCAGTATTTCCTGGGGAATATGGGGAAAAATCGGTTCGCCACCCACTTTGAGGTCAATGCCTCCACTAGTAGCTAGGATAACATCGCGAACGGCCTCCGCTTCCAACCTCTGGGGACGGTATCGCCACATAAAATGGTTCTCTAGATCAGCTAGTGAGTTCTCCTCATTAACGAAAGAAGATGCCATCTGATAAGCTTCAGAGGTCATAATCAAACGGTGTAAGTCTTTGGTGCTCCAGNCATTGTCCATGAACTCTATAGCCAACCAGTCCAGTAATTCCGGATGAGTGGGTCGATCACCAACCATTCCGAAATTATCAAGCGAAGCGACGACACCTCGACCGAAGTGATGGTACCAGACACGATTCACCCAAACCCTTGCTGTGAGAGGGTTATCTTCCGATGCTATCCAATTGGCTAACGCCAATCGGCGACCAGAGGTGCGTCCATTAGCACGCGGGACTTCCGTTGGAGGATTGCCGTACGTGGCGACGGTGAGAAAAGCCGGTTCCATTTCAGGACCCAAACTAAAAGGATCCCCTCGGATCAGGAAATTNGCCGGAGGCACTTCATAGCGCTCCGAACCCTGGTGCAGAAAACTACCGGGCTCATCCATCTTAATGCGACATTCGGGGCANCCTAGTACATTGTCACCTGCTCTGTCGGGAGTGTAGCGATAGTCACCATCAGTGACGATCTCAATCATAGCTGGCTCTTCAGGCCGGTCTGCTTCCATNTCTTGTATGCGCTTTCGCAGTACTTCGCGACGGGTTTTGTCTGGTTCTGACATAGCCTCATCGACTCGGTTACGGGCGACCCCAATGGTGAGAACCTGCGCCGCCAATAATTGTTCACCATCGGTGCGCTCCTGTTCTGGAGTTAGCACAGCATCTAATATGTCTTGAGGAAACTCGTTTCTGATACGTTCGACTTTAAGTTCGGTGAGATAGGGCTGTTCAATTTCCCGAATTTGTTCACGAACTGCCGCTACACGACTGTCTAGCTCCTGGNTCTTTTCCAGATATTCCAATGCCTGCTCATCGGGCAACATGGGCCAATCAGTTTCAACGTAACCAAAGATGGCACTTGTGAGACTGTAATAATCTTTCTGTAAAATAGGATCAAACTTGTGGTCGTGGCAGCGAGCGCACTGAATTGTCATTCCCAGCACGCCACGACCAACTGTTTCCAGTACATCGTCCAAGTAATCCCAGCGCCGTTCCGGATTATCTTTCTCCCGAAAATTCACCCGTGGTCCCGCGCGCAGAAATCCCGTGGCAATGCGTGTCTCATGGGTCGTATCATCCAGCTCGTCACCAGCTAGTTGTTCGATGACGAATTGATCGTAGGGCTTGTCGTTATTGAACGAATTGACCACGTAATCGCGGTAGCGCCAAGCGTTGGCTCGGTCTACATCCTGCTCGTAACCATCAGAATCGGCATAGCGTGCCACATCCAGCCAGTGCCGGCCCCAACGTTCACCGTATTGAGGCGAAGCAAGAAGTTTCTCGATTAGCCGCTCCCATGCATCAGGACCTGAGTCGGCCAAGAACTCATCTGTTTCTTCTACGCTAGGCGGCAAACCTGTCAGGTCGAGATACGCTCGACGCAGTAGCGTGACTTGGTCAGCTTTTTGCGCAGCGATAACGCCTGCCTCAATACGTTTTTGTTCCAGAAAACGATCGATGGGATGATCAAAACTGGATATATCAGGCAGCGAATGCTTCTGAGGCAGTTTGAACGCCCAGTATTGGCGGGCTGATTCAGGCAANTTAGTAGCAAACGCAGTAAAGCCTTCACCAGATGGGGTGATGATAGGCTCTGCATCCCATTCGGCACCCTCATTGATCCAAGTACGGAAGACCTCGATTTCTTCTTCGGTCAGCGGTACACCGAGCGGCATAGCCGGACCTTCAATACCGGCTACTTGGCGGAAAAGAAGGCTGTCAGCAGCATTACCGGGTACTATCGCGGGACCGCGCAACCCGCCCAACAAAGCACCTTCCCGAGAGCTAAGATCTAGACCTGAACTCTGAATTTGGTCACTGTGACAGTTCCAGCATGTTCGCTCCATGATCGGGCGGACTTCATGACTGAAGAACTGGACACCGGATTGCGCAGCTGCGCCTGCTGGAAGAAGGCTGATAAGCGCCAGAACGGCTGATAGCCCCACTAGGTTAGATACTAACGCGTTTCGCATCTTCACCTCGCGTAAATCCCTAAAGAGGATCAAGCTTGATTTATTTCTCTGAGGCAAACGATACCGTTAAGACCCTCATTTTTCAAGAGAATTAGCATGTTCTGGTCGCCGAATTAGAGGCACGCAACGAAGTTTTTTGCAAACTCCTCAAGTCTAGATCGATCAACAAACCTAAGTTTTAGGACTATTCAGCGTTGCTCATCAGCGACGTAATCCAGATACGCTTGCTCCAGTCTCTCCACAGCTCGAACAAACCCATCCGGATCAACGAATGTATCAGGACTGTAAACCTGTCCAGCGCGGTGCTTCTCATGAAAATTGTATTGGCTCTTATGGGCTGCTACCCAAACATCAACGTCCATAGCTTTTTGTCTACGGTAAGTTTCGGCAAAGTCCTCAGCTACCCCGGGATAGGTCGGATCGACTGTTAGTTGCTTGCCGGGGTTAATTGTCCCCATGTTAGCTATGAGTNTCGAATAATCACGATTATTTTCATTTACAACCATTGAGTAGCTAGAACTGCCTTCCGTGTGACCCGGATGGACGTGTACNTTCAAGCGAATATCGCCTAGCTCGATNATTTCGCCGTCACGAATAATCTTGTCTACCTCGATCGGAGCAAACGACTCGCGACCACCAAAGTGAGGATCGCTAACTCCACCATCGTTCAACACCGGCGCATCACCAAGAGTTGCCCACATCTCGGCACCAGAGATCTCCTTAATTTCGGCTAGTGCCGCAGTGTGATCCCAATGGGCCTGTTGGGTTAGTAGAATAGCAATATCCTCAATGCGAAAACCAAGCGAAGCCATATTATCGCGAATCATTTCAGTGGAATCTTCAAGTCCGGTATTGATGAGGATGTGCCCTTCATCGGAAGTGATGAGGAAGGCGCTGAGATCATAACCGCCAACACCGAAGACATTGCCAACGATCCGAAACCCCGGGTAGGGACGTGCCCAGTTTTCTCGTTGCGAGTAAAGCTGCACTGAGAAGAGTAATAGAACTAATGAGGCAACTAATAATTGTGTGATTTTCGTTTTCATAATTAGAGTTTCTTTGTTAATGACCCGATGTTAGTAGGCTAGTGAATATGCTTCTCGCCTGGGATCGGCAGCTGCAGTCAACGCTCCGTTATCCCGGTTATGAAATATCATTTGGGCCCCGCCAAANGTGGCAGTCCAGCCGTCGATAACCTGCAGATCGTGCCCACGACCCTCTAATCCCTTAAGCACATCACCCGTAATCCTATTTTCTATGGCTACCCGAAGGCCTCCGGAAGAGCGAAAACGTGGCGCTTCGATAGCCTGCTGCGGTGACATGCTGAACAGCAGCATATTGTGCACAATCTGGAGAAGCGATTGAGTCTGACTGTCACCACCAGGTGTACCAAGAGTAAATGCGAACTCACCGTNAGAATAAAGAGCCATCATCGGAGAGAGCGTATGATAAGGTCGCTTATCTGGCTCTACTTGATTAGGATGACCGGTCTCCAACGAGAACAATGCACCTCGGTTATGAAGCAGGATACCGGTCTCGGATTCGAGCAAACCGGAGCCGAAACCTGCAAAATTACTCTGGATCCAGCTTACTGCGTTTCCCCATTGATCAACTGCGGTGATATAAACTGTGTCACCCGAATCTTCTTGCTGTTGGTTGGTATCTGAAAAAATTTCATCACCAAACCCGGGTTCGACTGAAATTGCTGCTTGTGCGGCATCAACGAGGCTAGCACGTTTACTTAAATAGTCCGTATCTAGAAGGGCCTCCACTGGTACTTCTGCCATGGTCGGATCAGCTACCCAGCGATCCCGATCCGCAAAACTGAGCTTCTTCAACTCAATGAGGGTGTGCAGATACTCTGTGCTGTTATGGCCCATCGCCGCTACTGGATGGGACTTAGACATCTCCATGAGTGCCAGTTGCGTAATGCCTTGAGTATTGGGAGGCATTACCAGGAAAGTATGTCCGAGGTACTCACGACGAACAGGTTCAACCCAAGTCGAGGTATGGTTAGTGAAGTCTTGCTCACGTAAAAGGCCTCCCTGCTCCGTAATAAAGGCGACAAGTTGCTTTGCTATATCTCCCTCGTAATAACCCTTCTTTCCTTCATTCGCAATAATCTCCAGCGTATCAGCAAGCGCCACGTTCTTTAATAACGAACCGACCAGCGGGGGTGAGCCACCTGGTAGATAAAGATCTTTACCGGCTTCGTTTAATGCACCTCCTTGTTCTTCGAAGTCCTTAGCCAAGAGNGTGGAGACGGGAAATCCCCCTCTCGCATATTCGATTGCCGGTTGCAATAAATAAGCAAAATCTTTCGAGCCCAAACGTTCATGAGCATCTATCCAGCCAGCTACTGCACCAGGCACACTCACCGAAAGAGCTCCTCTGCCAGGCATCCGCTCAAGGTCAGCGGCGGCAAAAAATTCCGGTGTAGCTGCAGATCCAGCACGGCCACTTGCATTCAACGAACTAATGTCGCCAGTCTCACCGTCGTAGAATATTCCAAAGGCATCTCCACCAACACCATTCATATGAGGCCTGACCACCGCTAAAACTCCTGCCATAGCAATTACCGCGTCCGTGGCATTACCGCCTTCATGTAAGATACGCAACCCAGCCTGGGCCGCTAGAGGATGGCCAGCAGAGACCGCTCCAGTGAGTCCGCGTACGTCAGGTCGATTCTGAGATGCGTAGCTAACGGTGGCAAATGAAGAAGCCAATTCAGGGATCTCGTCAGGAGATGATTCAACAGGCACCGATTCCGGTCCGCAGGCGACCGTTGCTAACGCACAAATTGTAACAATAAGTCGTGATAGCTTGGGTTTGCTTTTCATTTCTGCCTCACATTTATTTTTTCTTTGGCGTCCAGCGTGACTAGTTGTTTACCCAAAATACCGCATATGCGTAAGTCACAATATCATCAATTTCATCGCCATCAGCCAAATAATAGCCTATGGATCCATTCTCATTGATCCAGATCTCTACACTTTTCTCCTCAGCCTCAGCCATTATTAATTCCCGCATTTCATTGTTGCGGATAGTAAAACTACCAAGCTGTGTAGGACTTTCTGTAACTCGCTCCTCTAGAATAACTGCGTCGCCACCTAAATCACAGCTAATCGAGAAAATAGAGATACTAATAAAAAATAGGTATTTCATCAGACTCATCTACCAGTGTAACTACGAGCATAACCTGTCGAATCTTGACTTTCGACNATAACAAATTATTCGTATTATGAAGGTCTTTACAATGGAGGTCTCCCTCACTTTCTCAGACAACCGACCTAACCCCCTAAGAGCTGGTCTTGTCGCTTTCGGCCTGGGCATTCTGTAAGTTACAAGTTACCACACGGGGCATGTAGGAAACGTACTTGAGCATCATGGCTCCTCGGATATCCTGTCTTTCTAGGTACGTGGTTTCTTCATTCANGTAGAAAACCCGTGAGGTTGTGGCTATCAACTCTTCGTCCATTAGCTGGGCACAGGGATGCAAGCTCAAGTCTCTGGGAATATCAANATCTGTCCCTTCTCTATACATGAACACATTCTTAGTATCTTCAAAATACACATATTCCACCACTCCATCTCCGTTAAGGTCTTGGGCGCACATGTCGTAAATCAGGAAATTTTCACAATACAGACTACTACCCGGCCGCTTGCCAAAAAAACCGATGGTACAGGCAGGCACCACTATAAGCAGAGTAAGTGTAAGAAAAAGGTGGAACGTCTTCTTCATGACATAGTTTTTCAAATTAGAAGGATTACTGATTAACTGCTTTAGAACGGACACTTATGAGGTTTTACATTATCTTCAATGGGCCGCGGTTAAAAAAAAGGGGGATTATAGTGCGTCGAAAACCTTATGGCATCCGGACCATACAGATAACAAAGGACCGCAAAGTAACTCCATAAAATTAGGACTGCTTTCAGTTTTGAAGGATAGCTCAATTTAGTCCACGGGTTTTTGAAGGCTGGCTAACTCAGCTCGGTATTGTGATTCCAATTTCTCATCCGGCCATATAATAGTGACCAGATATCCCACAATCAAGGCTGACAGGAACGAGGGGGGCATTGTTTCCAAAGCAGTGAAATATGGTCCGATACCGTTCATCTCCTGCAANACGAACTTACTAATGATGGTCATGGAAAACCCGGTCAGCATCGATGCAATAGCTGCTCTCTCCGTAAAGCGTGGCCAGAAAAGGGACAGAATTACCATTGGACAAAAAGTAGCTGCAATACCCGCCCACCCGAAAATAACGAACCAAAAGATCGTGCGGTCAGGCGACAGAATTGAAATGACCACCGCTACACCCAGCGCGCAGGCTGCCAGTACTACCGTGATACGGCGACACATCCAAGCCGCATGAAAATCAGAAAGAATAGGATTATAGATCTTTTCATAAAGGTCGTGAGTAATTGAGCCAGCAGCCATTATCAGGAGCGAAGATACAGTTGACATGATAGCTGACAGCACACCAGCAACATATAAACCGACAATCCATGGCGAAAAGGTGTACTCCACTAATTCCGATAAAACGTTCTGGGCGCCATTACCTAATACGGTATCGGGTTCGACACCCTGAGTCGTAAAAATGTAACGTCCTAATACTCCGATACTGACGGCCGAAAAATCTACCAATACGGTGAACACAATAGCCACCCACTTACCACGATTGATCTCCTTCTCGCTCTTGATGGCAATAAATCGCGCAAATACCTGGGGAGACCCAACAAAGCCTAACCCGATAAGTCCCATACCTATAACGACCGACAAGTTCATCAGATTAAACCCGCCTGGCCCCCACATANTGATCAAGCCAGGCTCNATAGCATAAAGCCCCTCGTAAATAGATTCGGCATTGGATAATGACAGGAACGCCACGACTGGTAGCATTATCAAACAAAAAAGCATTACAGTGCCCTGGAACATGTCAGTCCAAGCAGCAGCCAAAAACCCACCAGCTATACAGTAAATAGCAACGAAGACAAACCCAACTATAGCGCCTGTTAGGTAATCCCATTCGAGAAANGTCTCGAATGCCGAACCAGTGGCATCAATTTGGGCAGATATATAAATTAGGACAAAGATTGTGAGGACGACAGCAGACATCATCCGTAGAAAATGAGTTTTTGGCTTGAAACGACTAACCATGAAATCAATAACGGTCATGGAATCGTACTTATCAGAAAGGCGCTTAAAACGTGTAGCCATAAGGAACCAGGCAGCGGCCACTCCTAGAAATTCCCCAACCACAACCCAGTACGCTGAAAAACCAACCATAGCGCCCATGCCGGTGAGTCCCAAAAGCAACCAGGCAGATTCGCCAGTNGCCTGGGCCGAAAATGCAGCCACCCAGAAACTGAGGGATTTACCTCCAATTACGAAGTCATTCATGCTGTGGATACGACGAGATGCTAGGTATCCCAGCAACATCAGTACGCTGAAATACAGCACAATCATGGAATAGCGTTCGAACATCTAACTTCCAGCGATTCAACGAGTCNCCAGATAATACCTCTGACAAAGATAAGTTACACGNCCTGAAGCGGGTACTTTGCGCCTTTATCAGACTAGGGCTATAGTATCCTTNTGTATCTCGTAAAAAGAGCAGCTATTATCAGATCCAAAACTAACAGCTAGCGGAGGTTTATCGTGGCTAAATTTTCCCGTCGGAAATTCATCGGTTCTAGTACGGCCCTAGCAGCAGCAGGGCTTGGATTACCTACCCAGGCAGCGTTAGCGGCAGCGGCCCCCATATCGAGCCAGGCTGCACCTGACTACATTGTTATTAATGCCAAAGTATTCACAATTGACGAAGATCAACCCGAGGCAGAAGCCTTTGCTGTAAAAGGCGACCGCTTCACTGCGGTAGGCTCTTCAAGCGATATACGCAATTTGGCCACTTCGCGCACNGAAATCATTGACGCCGAGGGCATGACTGTGACCCCAGGATTTATCGATGCGCACTCCCACCCATCCAGTGCCGGTGTGAACGAACTAGTACAAGTAAATGCAGACTTACGATCTATTACCGANATTAATGAAGCTCTGCGTCAACGNGCTGATATTACACAGGAAGGACAATGGATAAGAGCTTTCAAATACGACGATACCAAGCTAGCAGAAGGACGCCCTATCAATCGCTTTGATATCGACCAAGTGGTGCCCAACCATCCGGTCGTAGTCGGTCATCGCGGAGGGCATACTGGTGTATACAACAGCATGGCTTTAGCGTTAGCCGGTATCACTTCAGAAACTCCAGATCCACAGGGTGGTCGCTTCTACCGAGACAGTAATGGGGTGTTAACAGGCTTAGTAGCGGGGCCAGCNCGTTCCGTATTCAATTCACTGATTCCTTCTGACTCGTCCCGGGCACAACGAAGAGATGGCATAAAATTAATCACCGAATTGATGACTAAAGCNGGCTTAACATCTGTCCATCAAACAGGAGCCGGTCGCAATGATATGATTGCNTACCAGGACGCCAGGGCTGAAGGCGGCATGCGATTTCGCATGTATTTATTCCCTCGCGGTCAACTATTCGATGATCTAGTCAACGCAGGAATACGCACCGGCATGGGAGACGAAGTGTTTCGCATCGGTGCGGTGAAATTCACGGCTGACGGGTCTGCTTCCGAACGCACCATGCGCATGAGCACGCCCTTTGAAGGCAGACCGGACGATTATGGACTTCTTTACATGAGTGAAGAGGAGATTCATGAGTCCGTAGAAAACGCGCATCGCAGCGATTTCCAAGTAGCCGTACATGCAAACGGCGATGTCACTATCGATATGGTCTTGGATGCTTATCAACGGGTACAAGAACTTTGGCCAAGGGAAAATCCTCGCCATCGAATTGAACATTGCTCATTGGTAAATCCAGATTTGTTAGCACGCATTAGAGATTTAGGAGTGATACCCGCCCCCTTTTATACCTACGCGCACTATCACGGTAATAAATGGGTCGAATACGGTGAAGAAAAAATGCAATGGATGTTTGCCCATAAGTCTTTTCTCGACTACGACATTCCAGTAGCACCTGCTTCTGATTATACACCTGGACCTTACGAACCCATGATGGCAATTCAAAGCATGGTGACCAGAAAAGACTTTGATGGCCGTATTTGGGGTCCAAACCAACGTATCTCGGTTGACCAGGCATTACGCATCTGCACTAGACATGGCGCCTATGCTTCGTATGAGGAGAGCATAAAAGGTAGTATTACTGCCGGTAAGCTAGCGGATTTTGTGATTCTTGCTGACGATCCGCACGATGTCGATCCAGACCAAATTAAAAACATTGAAATCGTAAGAACTGTGGTTGGAGGAACGACAATGTACGGTGCTTAATAAAACCACTACTCTGCCTTCCATAGATTTTTAGCCAATCCCGGGAGCAAGGATTTGCCAGCTTCGCTGCAAAAACCAGAAACTCGCGATACCACCAGTTAAGTAAATAGGTGCTTCGTAAAGGAGCCTAATAAATTTTAGTCGCATTACCATGAGTAACAGTAATACGAATGCAATGATAGCCAATTGACCAAGTTCTATGCCGATATTGAACAACAGTAAAGCTATCAGCTGACTCTCCTCTGGTAAGCCAATTTCTGCCACGGCACCTGCGAANCCTAATCCGTGAAGTAAGCCAAANCCAAACGCAATAAGTACAGGAAAGGNCTTACTCACTGACCCTTTCTTTTGTAGGTTTTCATAGGCCAATAAAACTATGCTGCCGGCAATCACCGCCTCTACTGGAGCAGAGGATAATTGCACCAGTTCAAGNGCAGAAAGTGCCAAGGTTAGGGAATGGGCGATTGTGAAGCTGGTTACTACTTTTAATATCTGCCACGAAGACCGCACCAAGTACAAAAGCATTATCACAAACAATATATGGTCAAAACCTAGCAGCAAGTGTTCTATACCNATAATTAAGTATACAGGCACCGTCGGCGTGGCCACGGTCAAGTCCAGCCTTGGCTCATTTCCATTAATCAATATTTCGTTAATACTGCCATCGAGTCGTCTAATACTTACCAAGGTGTCAATAAGGGTGCGGTCGAGGCCGTCAACTTCAATATATTGCAGACTCTCTTCTCCGCATTCCAATTCAAAGACCTCAGTTAACGCGCCAACGGTTAGACTGGCAGATAACTCAGTAGCATCGCAATTCGTGGAAACACTTAAACCCAAAAAGCGACCGTTTATTTGGGGCTGGCGGAATGAAATTTCAAACTCAGATCTGTCTGTTTGGAGATTAGTCTCNGTGAGCTTAAGGAATGCAGGCCGTACTTCATGGGCTTGGGAAAAACTAATCCAACAGCACATTAATGCGATGCAACCAAATAAACGATTCACCGTTGTTCGACCACGATAGTGTATTGATCCATCAGATTGACGACAAAGGCTTCGCGTGCACTTTCCTGTTGATATTGCCGGTAATCCATAGCCACTTGCTGTTGTACAGCTGCAAAAGGAGAAGCTTGCTCAGGTTCAACTAAAGTTATTTCAACTAAGTGATAGCCAAAGCCGCTTCTTATTGGACCCTGCCATTTTGCAACTTCCAGATCCCGTAATTGATCGGAAAATCCGAAGCCAAAAGTCGCATTTAGGTCAATCTCACTGCGGTAGGCATAACTCGCATTTAGCATTGTTGGTTCGCCTAAGCCCGACGCGTCTTGGCCTATCTCTATGTTACGCAAAGCGTCTCCTGCTGAACTCAATGATTCAAAATAGAGCTGACGAAAGGAATAACGCTTAGGCAAGGTGTAGTCGTCAATATTGTTACGATAAAAGGATTCTAAGGTGGAGATTTCGGGAGCAACGGCTTGTTCAGTTTCAGCTATAAAACTAAGCTTTTGTACGAGACGACGGCGAACAATCGAATCCTCTTGGTCGAGACCTAGCCTAAGTGCTTCTTGATAAAGCACTTCCTCTCTTATCCAGTTCTGCACTAAGGAGTCTAGCTCGGGCTCGGTCGCGATAAGACCAGTTTGAGTTGTCCACAATGCGCCTAGTCTATCCTGAAGCGCCGACGAGACGTAAATCTCGCCACGACCAGCCGAGAAACGCGCATCTGCGACGAACAACGCTATACCAATTAGCGCAAACCACAACAATGGCTGTCGAATTAAGCCACTCAANGCTAAATCTCCAGACCCATTTACTGGGACGGAGTAATCCAGATAGGTGACGACCAGATTCTCTCTTGGATCGTAGCCGGTAAATCTGATCGCGGAGCAACCCCTGCGCGAATGGCATCCCAGGTCGACCAACGGCAAGTTGGATTTTCTAANGCCCTCACATAGTAGATGGCATGCTGATTTGGATCGTAACTCGGATCTTGCCAGCGCGCCTTCAATTCGGCGGCACCAAGTCCCTCACTAATACTGCAATCCGAAAGATTCACTTGGGCTCCGTTGTCTGCACAGCGATGGCTCGTAGGATCGATAGACCCTCCGTCGGAGCAAGCCACGTCAAAAACTAGCTCTTGCGCTTCACCATCCTCGACCCACCCTTTAATGATTTGTAGACGCTGTAACGAAGCACTATTTGGATCTTTCGCGACCCAAGCAATGAACGAAGGANTCTCAGCGGCATTAGCAATGAGATCTCCACCCATGGGCACTCCACCNCCGTAAGCTTTGCCAATCAAATCCTCATCATCAAGTTCCGGTAAGTCGTTACCAGCAAAGAANCGAACTTTCATTCGGGTTCCAGATGTACCAAATGTTTCCTTCCTGCGAAAGGCATCATAGATCGCTGCNCGAGTGTTCTCCTCAGCCCATACACCAGCCAAGCCAGCTGCACCCCAGGTATTGAAATAAGTGTCTGCATAAAGTTCGCCATTCGCGCGTGGTTCGGAAAGCGGAACCGATCCCCTTAACACGCCGTCGGCATCTCGCAATCCGACTTTACTCCAGTAATCGTCTTCGTCTCCAGCATAGCTGGCATTGTGGGTATCGCTCGAACCTATCACGCCCAGCTTGTAAGGATTGACCCCTCCTTCTGCTTGCATCTTAAGACCATTTAGGTAGGCCTGCCTGACATAACTGCCATTCGGCTCGCTATAGAGTGAAGTCGCAATGCGAAAGGGCATGATTTCAAAATCGGCCCACTCATCGTTAGGCGACAGCGCAGGGTGAGTATCCGAGGTACCTTTAACTTGAGTGATTTCCACTAAAGGTTCGTTGCGCATGCGCAAGTTTGCGTAAGCATCATCGATGGGTCTGCCGGCATTATCAGTCAGCATGAACATCGACCCATTGGATCCGTTCGAATTATGCGGTATTGCCAAGCTTTCTATGCCATTGGCCCGGTTATTATCCATCCATGCCCAGAGGTCCTCTGGATTGCTTGAGTCCAAACGGGAAAAAGGTAATTCTGGAGCGATATCATCACGGAAAATCACATTACGGTGTAAGTTGCCACTATCGGTAGTAGAGGCGGTGTATTCGTAGGCAACGAAAGCCGTAAAGTTGCCCGGATCGTTATGACGATTCGCAGAGGCCACGATATCATCCCAAGCTTCTTTCCGAATTGAGGGATCATTGATTTCCTCTCCTCGGCCAGAACGCATGAANGCAAGAATNGCCCCGAATTTTGNGCCACGATCATCNGACCCACCTAAAGTCGACATGCCGGCAGCCGCNGGATGTTTGGAAATTTCTGTGCTTGGGTCAGCCATTTGTCGCAGGACGCCGAGGTAAAAAGCGTGATCACTGACTCCATAGAAATCNAGTGGTGTATCAAGGCTCATGTCAAANCCAGCTGGATGNGTTAAAGTGCCTCCCTTAGCAAANTCGTAAGCATCATCCGGTGACGAGGTGGTTCCAAAGATNAAAGCATCNAAGGAGTACATAGTATGTACATGAAGATCGCCGAAATACGCGTTCCGCTCNGTATTATAGCCGGACGGTANCNCGGAAGTAGTCTCTGGAGCTGACGAAGAGCTTAGCTGAGGCTCTTCAGATGAGGTAGTCGAATTATCGGAACAAGCGGTAACAACTAACGACAGTAGAAGTAGCCCTATTAACGATCTCATAGTATCACCTCGTCTTTTGGATCTTTACGCAGAAGCTAGAGTACAGAGTAATCCGCCTAGAGGAGGTAGTTCAAGTAAAAAGCGAACTCCTCGGATCTAATTTACTATTATCTGGTCCTGTCCAGAGCTAGCCGTGCCAACTTGACCTACATCACTGATTACACCCTGCTGCCAAGCGATGCGAGTTTGACAGTGACGCCGGGGAATTCTACTCCTGANATGCGTCTCTTCCCGGCAAATAACCTGATTCCAAGTGCTAACTTTGCGATTGTATGCTGCAATCTCAGCATCATTCATAGTATTGAAGTTAGGAAGGGACGAACCACACGCTATAAAAGTGAGCGCTAAAGTACTGAACAAAATATTTTTCACAGATTCCTACTTTTACCTATACTCTGGCCATCGCTTAGATTTTATTACAAACCCTAGTTTANNCCAGCCATCTCACTTGCAAACAACATCACCATACCTCCAGCTCGATCATCTTTGCCCATTATAGCCGGGCGCTCCAAATATGCTTCTAATGATGGCATCTTGCCGGTGGAGGCACAGGCATTAATAAACTCTCCATCTTTGCTCGTTCTTATTAATACAGCATCCCAGGCTTTGTCCAATAGCGGTTGGTAAAGCTCCTGCGGTAACCAGCCTCGATCAAGTCCCCGTTTTATAGCAAAACCAATCATCGCTGTGGATGTAATCTCTGCAAAAGAACCTGGATAATCGATGACCTCGTGCCACATCCCATCTATATCCTGGTGCGGGCGCAATGACTCAAGATGTTTCGCAAAATATCCCATTAGAATATCCCTCGCCGGATGGGTCATGGGAATATCAGTTAGGCTTAGCGCCAATCCCAGCGCAGGAAACCCATTTCCTCTACTCCAGGCGACGTCTGCTTCTGGTGAGTGGCGGTACAAGCCGTTATCCCTTAACAACATGTTCCGCATATAAGTGACATGTCTAGCAGCCATATCAAAATACCTGCTCTCTCGAGACAACTTGCCCGCTTTTACTAATAGAGGTGTCGCCATGAAAAATGAATCACTCATCTCGGAATGCATGGGCATAGCTTCCCGCATACTACCCTGTTCATCGAATGCAAGATCTGCGGCATTTACCAAATGACGCAGTGCTGCGCGATTCCCGGTCCTTTCNGCGAATTCAGCAAACACAAGATGACCCGCCATNACCGAAGAGTTNGCAACATTGATCTGTGATATCTGCAAGTAATCCTCTAACAAGCTTTCAACATCTGCCATATGGCCGAGACGCATGCGGCCAATTAGACTCATGCCTGGNACATAGGCCGGTGTNGAAAAATCGTAGCCATAAATTTGNGCTAACTGATTTGCCAGCTCAGCAGGGCTTCGTGNCAACCTTTGTGAAACTTCCAGGCTAGCTTGAGAAGGAGTTGTATCCTGCAATTCCTGCAAATAGCTAGTAGATGCCATTTGGGGAGAAAAAGTGCGAACAGAAATTGTTCCCATACCAGCCACCGACTCACTTTGTAAGGCGCGAGAGAACTCTACCCGATCCCCACCGGCTACAATTACCAGGTCCGGAGCGTGAGATCCAATCCAACGCCACAAAGCGTGGGCAGTGGGATTTTCGGCGTACGCATCTCCAGTCGGCGGAAAAACGAGGACTTCTTCATCTGGATTGGCAAGCGGTATGGTTATGAGGTTTATACTCCTTTCCTGTTCTTCGATCCGGGAATACGCCTGTAGCAAATCATGGAATTGACGACCGAAATTTTCTTGGCCGTCCAACCCAGCGATGTAAAGNATGGTAGGTGCTGTTTTTGTATATGCACTTGTTCCTTGTGCTCGGATAACGCTACGTTCGGTACTGAGCCCAACCTCCCATTCCAAAATTTCTGCAAAGGCACTTGAAGACAGTAGCTGCAAAGTTGCAAAGAACAACCAAATAAGAAATTTGTTTAGCATAGTAGTCGCAAGGCTCTTATAAACAGAAATCAGTAACAGCTAAAGTNCCTCGTACGCAATGCTCTCCGATTCTGCACCGAACACTCTCTCGGTTGATATAACCAGATGGACTCAAGGACAGATTTGTATGAAAACACGCCGACCTATATGGTCATCGGTCAATTTACTTACACTCCAATTCCAATCACTCCAACACATTGATTAGAGCATAAGTAATCGACTCATTGGGCTCAGTAAGCATCTGGTGCCACTCTCTGGCCGGCACGTGCAATATATCACCAACACTGACCNGGTATTCCGTGAAGCCCTCGAGTCTAGGCTGCTGTTGCTCTGGCGGCAATCCATCCACCCACCCCACTCTTTCCCCACCGATGCGGGCAATACCTGACCCATCCAGGATCACGTATATATCCCACTTTAATTCATGTATCTCGGGTTGCGTATAACCGGAGCGGTGAATAACTTGTATATTGTGTGGTCTGTGGTTGGCCTGCGGTAACGCATCCAAATAAACAAAATCCGTGTCCCAGATGCCGTTACCTTCCCGCAAAGATTGCTGGAGTTCACTTTTGAAACCCTCAAACTCTCCCGCGTCCCAATGGATATACTCCGAAGGTCGAGGGTCAACCGAAATGCCCGCAAAAACATCTTGTGCTGACACATTCGAGGCACTTAATAGGTAAGCAAAAGTTAAAAAGAAAGAAAAAAATCGCATAGATCACCCCTTTCTGTATGGGAACATTTAAAAAACGAATAATAACCAGGCTGTCCAGAATCTGCGGACCCAACGCCGCGTCGTTAGCCTATGTTGGCGTTGAACTTAAAGGGCAGAATAGAGTTACTCAATCGCTCCGGTCGCGTCCAGAAAGGCAACGACAGATGCATAGCGGCGCTGTTTGGCAAAAGCCAGAGCACTTTGTCCTTCCATATTCCGGGCATTGATGTCTGCACCCGCGCTCACGGCTACCCTAACAGAATCTAGCACAAGCGATTGTCTATCTTGCAATTGCCCTGCTCGTCGTTCAGGTGTGCCCCAACTCACTCGTAACCGTGGATGCCCGAGTCCAACGGCAGCCATTACCAAGTTTATTTGACCTTCATTAGCAGTGTAGAGTTCACCACGTCGCTGCGCTGGGTAGCTGATGTCTATGACTACCATCGGATCGGCACCGGCTTGTATCAGTGACTCCATAATCAACGGTTCAGAGAACCTTGCAGCCAGCCACAGCGGTGTTGCGCCTATGAGTGCGTCATGAAAACTATAGTCAGTAGACTGACGCCTGGTGGGAGTCGGNCTTTCTAAAACAGCCTCTAAGTCTGCACCGTGCTTAATCAAAACTTTTACAGCTTCNGGGTTGCCTCGCAGAACGGCATCATGCAGTGCAGTTTGGCCACTGCGGTTCAGATCGGGGTCGGCTCCGTTCTCAAGAAGATAGTCCAAAAGTTCAGAGTTACCCCCATGCACTGCCATCATGGCCGGGCTGGTACCGAACGCTGAGAGGTCGTTTACATCACTTCCGGCTTCTACAAGCAGCTGCGCAGACCGACGATCACCGGAGCGAGCCGCAAACATTAGCGCTGTGTTACCGCCCTGCTCGATCCAATACTTATAAGCAGGATGGCTATCTTGGACTTTCTCCGATTTTACATATTGGGGACGCACCACCGAACGGGCGTGAACGTTNGCGCCGTGCTCTAACAAAGCCTCAATGGCATCCGAATACCCCCTGCCTGCTGCCCACATTAGCGCTGTCTGACCACGAGTCACCGCGGCATTTGGATCGGCACCGGCCGCCAGCAAAGCCTTGACTACATCTCCGTTACCACTTTGTGCAGCCGTCATCACGATAGTCTCTCCGGATAGCAAGGAGATTGAGGGATCGGCCCCAGCCTCCAACAGAGCTTTCGTAATCGAAACGCTGCTATTCTCCGCCGCAAGCCAGAGGGGTGTTACACCAAGGTCAGTAGTGGCATTTACGTCTGCTCCAGCCTCCAACAAACTCATAGTACCGCTGAGGCTATCATGGTAGCTGGCCCAGTGAAGCGCTGTGGTACCGTCTCCGTAGATGACATTAGGATTCAGTCCGTCTTCGAGAAGATATTCGAGATTTTCCCAGTCTGCTTCTTTAGCCATGTTGACTACAGNTGGCATGTTCTGGCTATAGGATTGGGCAGCGAAGAGGACAGNCCCAATGAGTAGGAGTTTTCGTCGGCCTGGTGTCATGATTATTGTTCTAGTTCTGATGTGAGAGCACTAAATAGAAATCGGGCCCGTACTACCACCTAGCTTATCTACGTGGAGTCCAAACTTGGCCATCAAGCTCAGATGCAAGTCCGCCATAGTCGGCTTGTTAGAGTAATGGATATGTTCACCACCCTTTAACCAACCAGCACCACCGCCAACCAGAAAAACAGGCAGATTAGTTCCCGAATGCGCCGTACTATTGGAAAGTCCACCTCCATAGAGGATGGTCATGTTATCCAGCAGTGTACTATCTCCTTCCGGGGTGGCAGCCAGTTTATCCAGATAGTTACTGAAAAGTCCTACGTGATAAGTATTGATTTTCGACATACGCTCGACCAGTTCCGGCACATTGTTGTGGTGCGACAGCGGATGGTGCGCATCAGGCACATCAATCTGTGGATAGGGCCGCGGACTCTGTTCTTTGCTCATCATGAATGTAATCACACGAGTAAGATCAGTCTGCAGAGCTAAGACCTGTAGATCTTGCATAATCTGCATGTGATCTTCGAAAATCGGGGGAACACCCGCAGGTTGGGCGAGCTCAGGAAGATCCAAATCGATCTGTTCTTCAGCTTTCTGTATCCGCCTCTCGATATCACGCACTGACTCTGTATAGCTCCTCACCAAGTGTCGGTCTCCGGCACCGAGTTTCGATTCTAGTCCAGATAACCTATCCAACACCGCATCCAAAATACTCGACTGTTGATTGAGTCTGAGCTCCCGGGCTTTCTTGGTAGTGCTGCCGCTGTCTCCGAACAGTCTCTCAAATACCGCGCGTGGATTGTGTTCTGTAGGCAACGGTTCGGTGGGTCCGCGCCAGGACAAGGTATGTGTATACACACAGCTCAGATTCGCGGTACAAGCTCCAGCCAACGCTGGAGCATCCATGGAAAGTTCGAGGGAGGCAACTTGTGTTTCCTGACCAAGCTTATCTGCCAGTAACTGATCAACGGAAATATCTGCAAGAATCTCAGTCTCGTTTCGTCCCCCTTGTGTAATGCCTGTTAAAAAGGATCCGCCTGCACCGGCATGAGCAATATTCCAATTGGCATTGAGACCGGATAGCAAAAGCATACGATCTCTGTACTTGCTCAAGGGCTCTAGTACGGGAGTCACTTCAAAATCACGCCCAACAGTAGCAGGAGACCAATACTCCATAGCCATACCATTGGGAATGTAAACTGTTTGGAAACGATGAACCGGAGCTGGTGACTGGGCAAAGGCTGGCGTCATGGCATCCAGCATTGGCAATGCTAGTGCGGCACCTGTACCCTTCAGCACAGTGCGGCGAGAGATTGCCTTCTTGGTACTAATATGAATCGTGCTGACTTTATCCTTCTGCCCGTTATTCATCTTGTTGCTTCCTCTCTTAATAGGAAAACCTTATTGGTCAAATGTAACAGAATCAATGGGTAACTGTCTCTCGTATCCGCTCTATCGTCGGTCCGACTGAGCCCTATTTACTAATTATTAGTATTCTCGGCCAATTTAACCGATGCCTCACTCATTTTAAAGGGCGCGCTATTGGCAATACCCAACAAAATAGACGACCAGCTGTAATTTTCGGTTGCGGCATCTCGTACAATCTGCCGGATTACCGGTTGATCATAATACTCAACCCGCCTCCCTAATGCATAGGTCATCAGTTTCTCAGTAACCGTATGCGCAAAACGATCGCCCCGTTCCAGCATCCATGCCCGCAAGTCAGCAAAGCCTGAGAACTCTGCTCCGCCAGGATAATTGCCACTCGGGTCCACCGGATTTCCACCTTCATCAAAATTTCGCCAAGCTCCGATTACATCAAAATTTTCCAATGCAAAACCTATCGGATCAATAATGGTATGGCATGAAGAACAAACAGGGTCAGCTCGATGCTGCGCGAGTCTCTCACGAATTCCCTTCGGTGTTTGTCCGGTGTTTACTTCTGCCAGAGTCGGCACGTCGGGTGGAGGGGAAGGGGGTGGTGTGCCCAACATATTGTCTAAAAGCCACTTGCCCCGCAACACCGGAGAAGTGCGGCCAGGATACGAAGTTACGGTGAGCAAGGCTCCATGGGCGAGCAAACCGCCACGCTGCTTGGCATCCGGTAACTTAACTTTGCGAAAGCGACTTCCATAGATACCTTCTACACCATAGTGCCGAGCCAATCTTTCATTTACAAAGGTATAATCGGCACCTAGTAGATCTAGGATGCTCGAATCTGTGCGCAGTGTTTCTCGGATAAATAACTCCGTTTCCCGACCGAACGCTTCGATAAGACTCACGTCATATTGGGGGAAAAGTACAGTATTGATATTAACTTCATCGAGGCGTCTGAGATTCAACCACTGCGAGGCAAAATCCTCCACTAGGGTATTAACGCCACGTTCATCTGTTAGCATACGCCGCACCTGCTGCTCGTAGACAACAGGATCGGAGAGCTGTCCGCGTTCTGCCAATTCCAGCAGCGTCTCATCGGGAGCACTGCTCCACATGAAAAAAGCCAAGCGAGAGGCCAGTTCCAAGCCGTTTAGTTCGTATATTTCTTCGTTAGCAAATTGCTCAGAGTCACCGTAGCTCCGAATGAGAAATGCAGGATCACTGAGCATGAATTCAAGCGCGAATTGTATGCCATGCTCGAAGTCTCCCCCCTGCTCACGCCCACTATTAAAAAACTCTAAGAGCAGCGCCGTGTCCTCTTCGGTAATGGGCCTTCGATAAGCCTGTCGAGCTACCCTTGACAGGATTTCAGTGGCGCACGCCATCTCTTCATTCAGCCTTTCAGGGTAGCAAGAAAAGATCAGGTTCCAACTCGGAGATTCATTTATATCTTCGGCGGTTCTGTAAGGCCCTCCGATTTCAACTGAGTGCACCTTCTGGTAGTCAAGGTAGGCCTCTGAATTAGCAGAGAGTCTGCCTCCCTGTCGCGGTTGCGGGATACCTTCATTTTCAAGTTGTTGTCTAACATAGGATACGGTCACTTGGTGCGGACCCGCTTGGACCGGCACGCGTACTTCCAACCCTTCGGTGGCCCTGTAGAGCATGTATTGTTCCCAATCAATGCTACCGGGCTCACCAGTTCCGCTAAAGCTTAGTGGGGTTGGTGTCCCTGGTGCGTCACCACCGACAGTAAACCGTTCCAACAGGCGGCCATCCAGACGAACCTCCAGAAGCTGCGCCCAGCCTAATCCCTTAACATAATCCTGATAATTAGTCTCAAGATCCACGCTTATCTGGTATTCCCCATTCACCGGGAAATTGTGATCCACTGAAATACCGCCGCGGGAGCCGAAAGGCATGTCCTCAGTCTGGCGCCAGTCCTGACTCATATAAACTGGGATCTCGTAAGTCGAAACACTTTGATTCAATGGAGCTAATCCAATAGCCAAACGAGTGACCTGGCGAGCCACCGACATGTACCGTTCCATGTGAGTCGTGGTAAATGGCAATGCAGCTGCAATATTATCGAAGCTTCCATCTGCTGTTGGATCACCTGGCAGCAGGTCCATCACATCTACATCAAGTCCCAACAAGTTGTTAACTGTATTGTTGTACTCGTAGCGATTCATACGATGGAGCGGAGTGATACGGCCCGGATTTGGGTTCGCAACCCAAGCTTCATCTAGCTCCCGTTCCAGCCAGTCAATCATCATTTCATAAGTTTCGATACTCGGGTGAGGCATACCTGAGGGAGGCATCATCCGTGCACTCAATTTCTTGACGACAGCTTCTAGGGTTTCGGCATGGGAATGAAGATTGGCAAAATTAACCTGCTGCAAGGACAACCCGGAAGTTGCCAATACATCATTGTGACAAGCCAGGCAGTACGAATTCACCGCCTGCTGCATTTCGTCGGCGCCGAAAACTTCCTGTGCCGACGACATTTGATTTATTGAAGGGAACGAGACCATAAGCCCAACCGTAAGCACGGCAAGCGTAGTTATACCGCTTACACCAAGCCAATTCCGGTAAAGGGGCATTATGAAGACCTCGCGATAACAGTTATAAAAACTTTTATTTTCAGAGACTTAGCGCTCATGGCTTACCCTTAAGCCTGCGTCTTCCTGTATAACCTAAGGACAGTACCTCACACGGGTTTTTACTGCAATATCAAATAGAAACAAAGAGTAACAATACATCCTCATGGAGCGATTTAGCTTTCCATTAGTATCGTCCGATACTTATCCCTTCGCATTTAAAACCCTAGCGATGATGCCTGCTCAGGGAGTTCTCTATCGAACTCTCCCTCGACGCGATAAAGCATAGAGCAGAAATCCCAACACACTCCAGCCAATAAGTATGACCCATTCCTCCGGCCATAGTAATGCCGAGGGACTACCTGGCAAGTAGAGAATCCCAAGCCCTATGGAAAGAATGAGCGCCGCGATCCCCACGGTGTAGCCGCATGGAACAATATAAGGTCTGTCCAGGTTCGGTTCTTTCCAGCGCAGAACTAAAAATGATAGAGCTACCATCGCATAAGCTATAACAATTCCGAGACCACCGGCATTGACCAGCCATACTAGAACCGGTCTGCCAAAGAAAGGACCTATTACCGAGAATGCTCCGATCAACAAGATCGCATTGCGGGGTGTGCGGTATACCGGATGTAAGGTGCCTAGAAAGGAGGGTAGCAATCCGCTCTGCGCAAGAGCGTAGATGGCGCGACTTCCTCCAACTATGAATGCATTCCAACTGGTTATTATGCCGGCAAGACCGGCCACGAGAAGCACGGTGCTGCCGAATTCTCCATAGATATGTTCGCTGGCTTCAGCCGTAACAACATCAGCAGCTGAGTCAAGGGCCGCTTGGTCCAACACCAAACCAACGCCCAGTACGATTAGGCTGTACCACGCTATGGCCATCAACACTGAAACTATAAGTACTCGACCAATGTCTTTAAAGGGTAAATCAATTTCTTCAGCGGCCTGAGGAATCGTGTCGAAACCGACAAACATGAACGGTACCATCACGAGTACTAGGGCAATGCCCGACGCACCGTCTTTAAGCAGAGGTTGCATGTTTGCAACTTCACCAGTGAATAGAGCTCCGCTCACAAACAGTGCACCGACAATTAGGATGACCAACACCACGACCGACTGAACAATGGCCGTCATACGAACACCCCGAACATTCAGAATTGTCATCGCTAGAGTGCCAACAACACCAGTTAGCACCCAAGTGAAATATACATTCCAGCCGGCGATCTGCCAGAGAAATCCCTTATCTAAGCCCGGAATTAAGGAGTCGAGTACAGTTGGTAACGCTACTGCTTCGAAAGTAGCGACTGAGACATATCCAAGAATGATTGCCCAGGTGCAAATAAACGAGGCCCCTGCCCCTAATGCTCGGTGGCTATAAATATGTTCACCGCCAGCAAAAGGTAAGGCGGAAGCAAGCTCAGCATAAGTAAGACCGATAACTAGCATTACTATCCCCCCAAACAGGAAAGCTAGAATCGCGCCGACAGTCCCGGCAGAAAAGATCCAGGTGCCAGATAACACCACCCAGCTCCACCCAATCATCGCTCCGAAAGCTAGTGCCAGCACTTCCCTGCGCCCAAGCACACGGAGAAAATTAGTTTCAGTGACAGGTTGGTTCATAGATAAATCGGGTTTGATTGCTGCGACAACCCTACGAAATCTCCGGCGGTTGTCAGGCAGACTAACGCCTGCCCCATAAAGGCGGATACTAGATCACGGCAACTATTGCTGATATGCCATCGCCCGTTCCTCGGCGTTGTAAGCATCACGAAAAATGTCATGAAGTATGAGGTACAGGCTGGGAACTAGAAACAAAGTAATCATTGTTGCAAATATAATCCCGAATGCTAACGAAATAGCCATCGGTACAATGAAAAAGGTGGCAGGATTGGCCGTAAAAATTAATGGCACAAGGCCAATAAAAGTGGTAACCGAAGTCAGTATAATCGGACGAAAGCGAATTTCTGCTGCTTTAGCAACAGCACTTACCATGTCCATCCCTTCATCTCGAAGGCGATTGATAGAAACAACTAGAACCAAACTCGCGTTTACTACAACTCCGCTCAAGGCAATTATGCCCAAAAGTGAGAAAAACACTAAGTCTGCTCCCATTATGTAGTGTCCACATATTGCACCAATAGCTCCGAACGGAATTACACTCATAATGACTAATGGCTGTAGGTAGGATTTCAGAGGGATTGCGAGCAAGGCAAACATGACCAGCAAGGCAATTGGAAAGGTCGCGTATAGCTCAGACAGCGAGTCGAGCTGCTGTTCACCTTCGCCGCCAATCACCATTTCAACGTCAAGATCGCGGTCCCAGGGGGTCAGATACTTAGCCATTATTTCCCCTCGAATTTCTTCTGGTGTCACCACGGTCCGGTCGACATCGGCTCGGACTGTAATCACACGGCGACCATCCTGTCGGTTTATGCTGGAGTAACTGTTACCCAGGGAAAAGTCAGCAACACTGAGAAATGGCACTTCGGCTCCACTAGGAGTCCGTATCATCATGTCCTCCAAATTGCCTAGCGATTGCCTTTCCGCTTCCGGGTATCGCACCATCACCCGAATATCATCGGTCTCTCTCTGGATACGTTGCGACTCAGCACCATAGAACGCTTGCCGTACTTGTGTGGCCACATCATTTAAGGTTAAGCCTAGTGTTTTACCTCGTTCGAGAATTTGGATTTGTACTTCTTGTTTACCAGCTCGAAAAGAATCAGTGATATCGAATACCCCTGGATATCTAGCTAGATCTTCGCGCAATTGCGTCGAGGCTATCTTTAAGTTCTCCTCATCTCGACCCTCGAGACGGAAATTGATCGCATCTCCTGCACTGAACACGTCTGATACAAAGGTTAGCTCCAAAGCGTCTGGAATTGTGCCCACCCTATCGCGCCAACGATCGCGAATTATCGCCGAACTAATTTCACCACGTTCAAAGAAAGGAGTGAGGTATATAACTACTTCCGCAACATTACTAGCGCCGGAATTACCTCCACCTCCAGCGCCCCGTGCTGGCCCTCCCCTCGGAGCTTGACCACCAATTATTGTTAGAATGCTATCCACCACTCGCTCTGTGGACTGTGGCACATCACCATTGGCCTTCATCACTACCAACTGTTCTTCAAGCTCAGCGGCAATCTCAATCGCTTTTTCTTCAATAATACCTACAGCTTGCTCAGTGACATGACCTGGCACGCCGGGTGGCATCTGCAGAGAGCCATATAAAACATCGCCTTCAACCGAGGGCATAAACTGAAAAATTACTCTCCCACTTAGCAATAAAGCGGTCGTAATTATTATGACACCTGTCGCCGTAGCTAAAGTTGCATATCGGTACTTGAGAACTTTTTCAAGAGCTCTTCTCCGGTATACATGCTCAGCAAAGTACTCCATACCGGTAGCAATTTTACCCTGGAAAGATTGCCATTTTGTGACGATAAAACTACTTTCAAATAAATAGCCTTTGGTCTTTCGGTGAGCAATGTGACCTGGCAGGATCAATTGTGACTCCACCAAACTAGCAAAAAGACACAAAACCACCACTCCCCCAATAGCGTTGAAAAAAGTGCCCATCTGACCACCAAGCAATAAAATCGGAAGGAAAGCGGCGATCGTTGTTAACACTCCAAAAATTACCGGTACACAAACTTCCATTGTACCCTCAACAGCGGCCTCAGCTTTCGAATAACCTTTTCTTTCAAACGCATGAATTCGTTCACCCACCACAATAGCATCATCAACTATGATCCCGAGAACGAGGATAAGTCCCATCACGGTCAGCGAACTGATAGTTAAATCTATTGTGGAAAATAGGCTAAGTGCTCCAGCAATCGCAATAGGAATTCCAGCTGCCACCCAGATTGCTAATTTAAATCGAAGAAACAAAGCAAGAACGACCAATACCAGGAACAGGCCAGTGTAAGCATTCTTGGCTACGGTAGTAATACGATCTTGAGTTGCGAGCGCGGAGTCTGTAATTACCTGCAGCGACATTCCTTCAGGTAGATCTAAGTCGGCTGAATTCATCCAACCGCGCACTTCCCGCGCCGCCCGCACAATATCCTCTTCCCCAACCCGCAACACATCGATTATGGCAGCATTGGTACCGTTTAAACTGGCATCCAGATAACCCTCTTCGAAGCCGTCCTTCACAGTCGCAATATCGCCAAGGCGCAACTGCGTCCCGTCCGGATACGACTGCACTACGATATCGGAATATTCATCTCCACTATAAACCTGACCTTTGGTACGGAGTAAAATCTCACCAGATTGAGTACGGATAGTGCCACCAGGCAAGTCCAGCGAGGCCTGATCTATTGCCCGAGAAACTTGGTCAAGCGTAAGTCCGTATTGACGCAGCACAATCTCTGAGATCTCTATGGAAATTTCAAACGGTCTTATATATTCGATGTTAACTGTAGAAACCGCTGGGAGATCAATTAGGTCGTTTCTAATTTCCTCCGCTATCGCCTTCAAGCTTCTATCATCAGAATCAGAAGCCAGTGCCATAGTCATTACATTGCCACTGGCACTAAATGCTCTAACGATAGGCTTTTCGGTTTCATTGGGAAAAGTCGTTATAGCATCTACCTTGCCTTTTATGTCATTTAGTGCTCGGTTGAGATCAGCACCACTAGTCAGCTGCAACGACGCATCGCAGCCTCCCTCCCTTGCTGTGCTCGTCATGCGCTCAATATCTTCTGCACCTTCCAGCGCCTCTTCAATACGCAAACACACCCCTGATTCTGATTCTTCGGGAGTTGCACCCAAGTAGGCCACACTTACCTGAATCATCCCAAAATCAATATCCGGGAACTCTTCCTGATTCAGATTGAGATAGGAAATAACTCCGCCCACCAGAAAGATCCACATCACTAAGTTAGTGGCAACTGGATTTCTAACAAACCATGTGATAGCCGTTCTCAATGTTGACCTCGATTAGTAAATTTGTTCCTGCGGTAAGGCACTTCTAGATTATTTCCCTAACCGGTTGCACCGACATGCCATCAACTACTGCCTGAATAGGTGAAGTGCAAATAAGTTCGCCTGGCAGCAGACCCCCTGCTATCAGCACACGATCCTCCTCAAGGCGGTATATTTCTACACTGCGAAAGTACATTTTATTTTCTGCATCTACGACCAAAACCTGATTGTTATTTCGAATTACTGACCGGGGAAGAGAAATAATGTCATCTATCTGTTTACCGGTAATTTCAGCTTCAACAAATAATCCTATAGGCAGTGGTAGGTTCTGGGACCCAGAACTCTTGAGCTCGGCGGGGTTTGTCGGCTGCGCAACTCTGATGATAGTTTGAACAGTATTGCTATTTGGATCAATCGTTGCTTCGGTTCGTACCAGCTTACCCGTCCAGTGATATTCTTCACCACCATAGTATCCTGTTAGTGTGACATTTGGCGCCTGAGTATCCGGTAATTCTCCACGAGCCCCTAGAGGGATATCTAGGTATCCTAGTTGTCGTATCGCTAGAGGCACTCTGACCTCAACCTCATCAGCTCCGTATAGAACCGCGACGCTTTGAGCTCGATTTACGTACTGACCCAGCTCTACCTCACGTCTTTCTACAATAGCGTTGAAGGGAGCCTTAATCTCGGAGCGCTCATAATCAAGGTCTGCCTGTCGGTACATCGCTTCGGCATCAGCCTGACGTGCCCGGGTTACCTCAGCCGTACGACGTGCATCTTGCAATTGAGAATCACTAGCGAGACGATCTTTGGCTAACGCCTCTATTCGTTCCAGCTCACTATCAGCGTGGCGAGACTCAGCTAAAGCTTGTTGCATACCAGCACGACTGCGATCACGCGCAGTTTCATAGTCGCTCGTATCGAGACGCAGTAAGGTTTGCCCTTCTTCTACATAACCACCCGCCTCCAACGCTGGCGAAATCCAAGCTATGGGTCCGGCTACCGGCGCTGATAAACTAGCTATTTGAGCCGCCTGCACTTTCCCCTGAGACTCAACTGTAAGCTGGACAGATTCAAGGTTTACTTCGGCTACTCTAACCGCTATGGGAATTACCTCTGGCGCAACCTCTCCCACTTCGGTAGGGCTTCTAATTAAGTATGCCGCTACGGCAATACATCCCGCTAAAATCCCAATTGGTAGTACTATTCGCTTCATGCAACTACTCCTAACCTTCCCTTGTTAATGTTGAGCCACTGGCCATTGGTTTCATATGCAACTCGTTAACTTGCTCTTTTCTGGTAACTGCCAGTCCTGACCTCAAGTTCTTCCACAACTGAAAACCGCAGCTCATCAAAATACAGTTGTACGCCCGAAAAAAATAATTCTGCATCCTTTCCTGACAGGCCCCGTCTTACCATGCCTAACACTTGATTTACGTTTTGTTTCTTCCGGGCCGGGGCCGACTTCAAATCTAGCGTAGCCATCTGTTCAACAAACTGCGCCTGGAGATCGTTGCTTATCAGACGAACCACCAGATTGTCGGCAACACTACCTAGATATTGGAAAAATTCCGTCCATTGAGCGTGCTTGGAGTCCGAATCTCCATTGTAATTG
>PARV01000028.1 GCA_002712055.1 Gammaproteobacteria bacterium
ATCAACCTTTTCATATGGGTATAACCGAAGCAGGAGGTCTACGTACAGGTACTGTAAAATCAGCTATAGGCTTAGGAGCCTTATTGATGGAGGGGATAGGAGATACGATTCGGGTCTCATTGGCCGCCGATCCGGTGGAGGAAGTGAAGGTGGGGTTCGACATCCTGAAGAGTTTGAGGCTCCGGCACAAAGGGGTGAATTTGGTAGCATGTCCGAGTTGTTCTCGCCAAAATTTTGATGTAATAAGCGTTGTCAATGAACTCGAATCGAGGCTACAGGATATAACTACCCATATAGATGTTGCCGTAATTGGATGTATTGTCAATGGCCCGGGAGAAGCTAAGGTCGCAGAGATAGGTTTAACTGGAGCTAGCCCGAATAATCTTGTATATCTGGAAGGCGTACCGGATCATAAAATTAGTAATAATAATTTGGTTGATGAACTCGAAGCGATGGTGCGCGAACGAGTGACGGCTAAACAGTTAGCAGAAAAAGATCTTATAGCTTCCGGGTAGTTAATTCAGGCGGCGTTCTAATATGGCGAAACTTCAAGCAATCCGCGGAATGAATGATATTCTTCCCGACCAGTCTCTGAGTTGGCAATACTTAGAATCTGTATTTCAGCGTATCGTCAAGCGGTTTGGTTATCAAGAAATTCGTTTCCCAATAATGGAACGAACTGAACTCTTCAAACGTTCCATTGGAGAGGTCACTGATATCGTTGAAAAAGAAATGTACACTTTCGACGATCGAAATGGTGATAGTGTTAGTATGCGCCCCGAGGGTACTGCCGGATGTGTACGAGCAGCCAATCAACACGGGCTTTTGTATAACCAACAACAAAGGCTGTGGTACTCCGGCCCGATGTTTCGACATGAGCGACCACAAAAGGGTCGCTACCGCCAGTTTCATCAGTTCGGGGTGGAAGCATTTGGCATCGCCGGACCGGACATTGACGCAGAAATCCTGCAACTCTCCGCCACCCTTTGGAAGGAACTTAGTCTAAGCGAGTTTTTGACACTGGAAATCAATAATATTGGCAGTGCGGAGGATCGTAAGCGTTATGGTTTAGCCCTGACTAAATTTTTGAAATCCAAGGCTGGGCAATTGGACGAAGATGCTCGTAATCGAATGCTTACTAACCCAATGCGGGTCCTGGAAAGTAAGATACCGGAGGTTCAAGAGGCGCTGGAGGGCTGCCCAAATTTGCAGGATTTTGTTTCCGAAAAAAGCCAGGAACATTATTTAAAATTGCAGAGTTTGCTCACGCGAGCGAATATTCCCTTTATCGAAAATGCTCACCTTGTAAGGGGCCTTGATTACTATAATTATTGCGTCTATGAATGGACTACTGAGTCGCTAGGAGCCCAAGGAGCAGTTTGCGGTGGAGGACGCTACGACGGACTAGTTGAGATGCTAGGAGGGAAGCCAACGCTAGCAGCGGGATTTGCCATTGGGGCAGAAAGGCTGGTCCTTATGTTGGATTCTCTGGGGAAAATTCCTAAAGAGGCACATAACCCTGCAGATGTGTATGTACTAGTTGTAGGTGTAAACCTAGCTGAACAGGCGTTGGAACTGGTGCAGCGAATTCGTACCGAATATCCTCAATTAGCTGTTGTTTTGCACTGTGGCGGTGGTAAGTACAATAGCCAGTTGAAAAAAGCCTTTAGCAGCGGAGCACGATTTGCAGTAGTCCTTGAACGTGAAGAAACCGGATCGGACGATCTCAAAAACGTAAAAATACGCCGATTACTAGAAGATTCAGCGGTGTCTGAGACAGTAGAGATCACGAATATTCTTCCCAAACTTGGTGAATTTCTACAAAATTCAGACAGCTAAGTGCCGATTATCGTGCCTCTGGCGAAACAAACCTGTAAAATCGCGATGCGATTGTTCGCATAACATAAGTTACAAAGCTTAGGAATGGGTAGTGGCACTAGACGCGGCAGAAGAAGAAAACATAGAAGCTCTGAAGAAATGGTGGGACGAAAACGGTAAGCCGTTACTGTTCTTCGCTATATTCGTTATCGGNGGTTATGGTGCATGGCTACTNTGGCAAAATTCCCAAGCAACAGATGCTGAGANAGCCTCCGATCTATACGAGGAAGTCCTTTCGCTAGCGATTTCCGANCCCGGTCTACCAGTAACTGAACAGGAAAGTCTTCGAATACTGGAATTGTTCGACCAGTTAAAGGTTGACTATTCTGGTTCCGTTTATGCTCTCTATGGGGCCTTATTTGCGGCNCAACAACTAGTCAACGCTAATGACCTCGATGCTGCGGAGGATTCCTTGCAGTGGGTGCTCGATAACCAGCAAAATGGGCTATTTCGCCAGACCGANGAAGGTTTGATACTTACTACTAATTTGCGCTTNGGCAGAGTTATTCTAGCCAAGGGTGAGTCTGAACGCGCACTGAACTTGGTAAATGGTATTGATCCAAAAGCCTTTGAAGCGGGNTTTGCCGANCTCCGTGGAGATATTTATGTGACCATGGGGCGTATTGTTGACGCTCGGGATGCCTATATCGCTGCTCAGCAAGCCGGTTCCAGTAACGATGGTTTACGCATGAAGCTAGATGACCTAGCGGACGGGAGCTAGAGNATATTCGGGCGCCATCATGAATTCCCTGCNNATACAAGTTCTTAGAAAACAAACCATAATTGTAAGGGTACTGACNTTACTATTCGTCTTCTCCAGCTTAAGTGCCTGCGCCAATNTTAGCTGGAATCCCCTTAACTGGTTTGGCGGCGACGAAGAAGTGAATCCTCCTGTGGAACTACAAACAATTCAGGCTGAAGTNAGCTTGCGGACCGAGTGGAGTGTGAGTATTGGTAATGGACAAGGAAGTAATTACACGGAAATTACACCTGTCATTGATGGGGATCTGATTTTTGCTGCCAGTGAAGATGGTGATATCGCTGCTATTGGGACTAGTTCGGGTGATATACGCTGGCTTAAGCGATTGCGTACCGTGATTACTGGTGGAGTAGGAGCTGGAAGCGGCATAGTAATGGTGGGCACTCAGCAAGCCGAGATCGTAGTCCTAGATCAGATTACAGGAGATGAGCTTTGGCGTAAGTCAGTATCAAGTGAAGTTCTTTCCCCTCCACAGACCAATGGTGACGTAGTTGTTGCCCAGACCGTAGATGGCAAATTGTTGGCGTTGGACATTGAAGACGGCAATCAGCGTTGGATTTATGAAACAAATCTACCAGCATTAACGTTACGAGGAACTAGTAGGCCTGTGATTACATCCTCGGGCGCGGTCATTGCTGGGTTCAGTAACGGCACACTGGTTGCGGTATCCGCTGCAGACGGCATCTGGCGCTGGGAAGAANGGGTAGCNGTCCCAGAAGGACAATATGATATTGATCGTGTGATAGACGTNGANGGTGATTTGTTACTCGATGGCAATCGCATTTTGGCCTCTAGCTATCAGGGTAATCTAATGGCATTTGATGTTGCTTCAGGGCGAATAGTCTGGGGTATGGAAGCCTCTAGTTATCATGGCCTTGACCGNGGATTTGGAAATATCTACTACTGTAACGATCGTAGTCATATTGTTGCNGTTCGAGANAATAGTAANGATATAGTGTGGGAGAATGAAAATCTGGCTTATCGAGCCATTACTGCCCCAACCGCAATAAATAACTATGTCGCCGTAGGAGACTTTGAAGGTTATTTGCACCTNCTCTCCCAGATCGATGGTCGGATCGTTGGCCGAACCCGCATAGATAATGATGGAGTCAGATCTAATCTTTTGGTCAANGACGGCTGGTTGTACGCATATGGTAATAGTGGCAGGCTAACTGCGTTATCTTTGCGTTAGGTTTCACCCTTCCGCCGGAGACCATTCAAACAGGGTAATACCATGAGGCCAGTCATCGCTCTCGTTGGGCGCTCTAATGTAGGAAAATCTACTCTNTTCAATCGGNTGACCCGATCNCGAAGTGCCATCGTGGCGAACTTGCCTGGATTAACTCGTGACAGACAGTANGGCGAAGGNNATATAGACGGGAAGCCNTTTATAGCTATCGATACCGGGGGTATNAATACCANTGACGAAGGTATTGACCAGGAGATGNCTTCCCAGTCCCTTCAGGCTATTGATGAAGCAACAGTTTGCCTGTTTCTAGTCGATGCCCGCGATGGCTTGACACCCGACGACGCTATGATTTTGGATTACCTGCGTANGNAAAANAAGCATNACTACCTTGTAGTAAATAAAGTTGATGGTATGAATGAGGACGAGGCAGTAGCTGAATTCTATACGCTAGGCATAGCAAATGTTTTCCCTGTCACAGCAACTCAAGGTCGTGGTGTGAAAACTATGCTTGCTACGGTTCTCAATGAGTTTGGTGGCTACAGAGAAGATGTTTGTTCTGAAAAAACAAGAGAAGGAATTAAAATTGCGATAGCAGGACTCCCGAACGTGGGAAAATCCACCTTAGTTAATCGCATGCTAGGGGAGGAGAGAGTGGTTGTGTACGATCAACCCGGCACTACGCGCGACAGTGTTTATATCCCTTTTGAACGGCAAGGGAAAAAATATACTCTGATTGATACCGCAGGGATTAGACGACGGGGCAAGACTAAAGGGATGGTTGAAAAATTTTCCGTCGTGAAGTCTCTCCAGGCTATTGTGGATTCAAACCTTGTCGTGCTTATGGTTGATGCACAAAAAGGTATTGTGGAACAGGATCTTCACTTGTTAGGTTATATCATTGAAGCCGGACGAGCTATGGTAATTGTGGTAAATAAATGGGACGACATGGACAAGGAGAGAAAGGACAGGATCAAATCAGAAATTCATCGTCGGTTCACCTTTGTTGATTTTGCCAGAATTCATTTTATCTCTGCTCTTAATGGTACTGGGGTAGGAGGTTTATATAGATCAATACATGCTGCGTATAACTCAGCCCGCAAAAAGTTAACAACGAATCGATTGACCCAGGTACTGCAAGATGCCGTAGCTGACCACGCCCCGCCGATGGTGAATGGTCGTCGAATCAAATTGCGCTATGCCCATGCAGGGGGAAAGAACCCCCCTACTATCGTGATTCATGGAAAGCAATCGGAAAAACTCCCTAATCACTACAGTCGCTATCTAGAGAAAACCTTCCGAAAAAATTTAAAGTTAGTAGGCACTCCAGTACGTATCGAATTACGTAATGATGATAACCCTTACGTTAAGGGCGAAGAGCATCTTACTAACCAGCAGATAGCTAGGAAACGTAAGATTAAGAAAAATCGTAAATTCTTAAAAAGATAAAACTATGTCAGTCGGTATAAGTAATATTCGCAGGGCTGCNGCGCGTTTGCGAGGCGTAGCAGTTAAGACGCCGATTCTCCAGAACCGTCATCTCAATGAACTGGTAGGCGCAACGGTCTATATGAAGCTGGAGAGCCTGCAGCATATCGGTGCATTTAAGTTTCGTGGAGCCTACAACCGGCTATGTCAATTAGATGAATCACAACGTGCACTAGGGGTGGTTGCCTTCTCTTCTGGAAATCATGCGCAAGGAATTGCGTTGGCAGCAAAATTACTGGGCATTAAGGCNTCAATTGTCATGCCTACCGATGCACCAATTTTAAAANTGNAAGGTACAGAGCGGCTAGGAGCAACAATTCTGCCCTATGATAGGNCTACAGAATCACGTGAGGATATCGCAGNAAACATAGCTGCGAGCACGGGAGCGACTTTGGTACCTGCCTTCGAGGATCTCGATGTCATTGCGGGGCAAGGTACTTGTGGGCTCGAGNTTATGGAGCAGCTTGCCGCTCTAGATATTGTTGCTGATCAGGTCCTTACTCCCTGTGGTGGGGGAGGATTGTTAGCGGGGACCTCCACTGCAGTTAAGGCAATATCGGCTGCAACTAAGGTTTATGGCGTTGAACAGGAAAATTATGATGATCACTTGTTATCAAAGCGCNCCGGTGAGCGAGTTAAAGTCGATGGTACTATGCCCACTATGTGTGATGCTCTGATGGCAACGACTCCGGGAGAAATTACTTGGTCGATAAATAGTAAAACCGTAGACGACTTCCTAGTTGTGAGTGAGGATAATATTGCACATGCAATCTCTTATGCGTTTCGTTACTTAAAACTGATAGTGGAGCCCGGGGGAGTGGTTGCCTTGGCCGCTTTGCTCGCTAACAAACTTGAAGTAAAAGACAAGACAGTTGCTATTGTTCTCTCCGGTGGCAATATAGACAGAAATACTTTTCTGCGTTGTCTGGAGCAGCATCCCTCACCCTAATAATTGCTAGTCATTGGACATATAGGAAGCTTCGACTTTGCTAACCAATGATCTAGACCTTGAGCATTTAACTTTATTTAATGCTGGGTTGGATAATCATTCAGCGGCAGTTTCTGAAGCTTTTTCAAATTCTTCGTTAACTGATTGAACGATTCGGCTTCGGGTAGGGCTGGTAAGCAACCGCCCGTTAATAAATACTGCGGGTGTGGAGCGGACACCCGAAGCGTTACCTCCTCGTTGATCACTGCGCACTTTTTGGACGATTTCGTCAGAATCCAGGTCGGCATTCAATCGTTCTACATCAAGATTCAGTTCTAACGCATAACTTTCAAATTCATCTTCTACCGTGGGTAGTCGGGCCCAAATGGTCTGAGTGGCGAACAAGTAATCGTGCATCTCCCAAAATTGTCCTTGTCTGGCGGCAGCTTCAGCATAAAGCGCTGCCGTCCATGAATGTTGGTGTGATACGGTGATAGGGAAGTGCCTAAAAATAAGGCGAGCTTTGTCACTAATACTCGGCCAAAGTCGCGTCATAGTTTGATGTTCAGTAGCACAAGCAGGACACTGAAAATCTGCATATACTACGATGGAGACCGGGTTATTTATCTGACCACGAATATGGTCGGTTTCAACTATTTCCACTGGCGAATAGGTTGGGCCTTGGTTGTAAAGTGTATAACCAACTAAGAAAAGTAGTATGGGGGCAACACCGAACAACGCTATTTTCATCATGAGTTGCCTTGTCTGTACACGTTGTTTAGCAGCCCGTTGTTTTTGGCCTTTTATCTTTCTTTGCTGCTCTCGTTTGTTCATCTTCAATTATTTCCTGCGTCTAATTTTTAATTTATATACTTGAGAACCCNTCATTTATTTTAGGATGGCTTGGATTCGGACTCCTAACTGGTTTTGTGGGAACTGTAAGAGTATAACCTTGTAAATCAAGTAGAAACACACCATTTAGCGAATGAACCGAATAACTTAGTATTGGAGCACTTTAGTTAAGGCTTCAATCTAATAGCAATAGAGAAGGGTCTACCCTTGTATTGTTCAGGTTAATACTCCAGTGTAGGTGTGGTCCGGTAACCCTTCCTGTTTGTCCGACTTTACCTATCTGGGTACCTGTATCCACCATGGAGCCAGGCTCGACATCGATAGTGTTCATATGGCAATAAAGACTTATAAGTCCGTGGCCATGATCTAGGATAATGGTGTTGCCGTTAAAAAAATAGTTACCGGTACTTAGGATCATCCCAGGAGCAGGCGCATAAATCGGGGTTCCTTCATCAGCAGCGATATCTAAACCCGAATGAGGGTTGCGCGGTTGGCCATTGAAATAACGCTTGAGTCCGAAGGAACTACTTCTCACACCGGTTACAGGTGCCTGCATGGCGAAAACAGGTGTTAGATCTTCATTCCAGCTGGAAAAAGCTCGATTCATCTCACTACTTTCCCGATTGATTCTAACCATATCTTCAGTGTTAGGATTAACTTGGCGTTCATTAGATATAGTGATATGTTGTTCAACATATTCCTTGTCTTTGACGANAAATTGCAANAACTCCCGCTGACCATTTACTAACTCAAGTGCGAATTGATGGGAACCGAGATTAGCGTTGAGAGGGATGCCGATNATTGCGTATTGGTTTTCGTTGTAATTAGCCAGTAATATCCGTTCTTCGCGATAACTTCCACTTATCGCGTTTACACCCGTAGGAATAATTGCGATACCTCCAGGCACCATAGAAGATTGGGGCAGGCTGCTCACTGTTAAGTCGGCTGACGCAAAGTGGGGNGCCATTAGAAGTACCCCAGCTGATAAAAAAGTTTTAAGTCTCGGTAGGCCCAACCTACGATTCCTCGCTTAAAGTTAATTTCACAGTGGAGACAATACGGCCTTTNGCTAACTGTGAGGTAATCTCACTACCTATTTTAACATCATTGCTTTGGCGTATTAATTCCATATTGGCATTGTAGGTGATGCTATAACCGCGAGAAAGCGTATTAAGCGGACTAACAGTTTCTAAGCCCCGGCTTAACTCACTAAGTTTGGCCTGACGAATCTGTATTTGAGTCAGCGAGGATCGGGTCATTGACTTCATTCTGGTCCTCACTTCCTGGAGTGACTGTCTGATCCATGATAGAGGCGAGTTAAGTTGCAGTCCACGCTTCCGCTGCAATAAATCGGCTCGCTGCAAGGCAATTCGGTTACGTATTGCGAATTGCAGTTGTCCTTCAAAGCGATCGAGTTTCTGAGCGTGTTCTTGAAGTCGCCGGTCGGGTCGTTTTAGCTGTTTATACAGCCAAGCAAGTGTCTTATCGGCTCCCTGAAGCAGCGACTCAATAGTACGCTTAAATTGTTGCAAGTAACCTTCCAGAATTTCTAAGTACTCGAATTGGGAGGGGCTCAACTGTTCGGCGGCGGCGGAAGGAGTTGGTGCCCGCAAGTCGGCCACAAAATCTGCTATTGTAAAATCGGTCTCGTGACCCACAGCGCTGGTTATGGGCAGATCACTGGNGAAAATAGCATGTGCTACATCCTCTTCATTAAAAGGTTGCAAGTCCTCCAGTGAACCCCCACCGCGGCTGACGATAAGCGCTTGCAAACCGAGCGTGTCACGCAAACGGTTTGCAGTTTCAATACCATTTACGATTTCCTGCTTCGCTTCATCACCTTGCACAGAGACGGGGAATAACGTGATGAGGGTAGCAGGAAAGCGGCGTTTAAAGACGCTAAGTATNTCTTGTATAGCAGCCCCGGTAGGAGAAGTAATTACACCGACGTGGTTNTAAAAGGAATGAACTTCTTGCTTGGCGTTTTCATCAAATAGGCCCATAGCCTGCAGTTTTAACTTCANCTCCTCAAATGCNAGNCGCAAAGCTCCATCACCTGAATCTTCCATGGAATCTGCTATTAGCTGGTAGTCACCTCGGCCTTCATAAATACTTAGCCGACCACGCACGATAATTTGTTTCCCATTCTGGGGGTTGAAGCGTACCAATNGATTTCGATTGACGAACATGGCGCAACGAATTTGTGAAGTCTTNTCCTTGAGGGTGAGGTACCAGTGACCGGATGCAGGAGTTGCGAGATTGGAGATCTCACCTTCTACAATTACTGATGAGAAGTGGTCTTCCAGTAGTGATTTTGCCTTGCGATTCAGAGTAGTGACTGAGAGTACTGTTTCACCTGAACTTTGTGGNGGTCGACGAGCTTCCTCTTGAAAACTTGGCATGTTCACAGTCTACCTCAGTTGCAATGTAAACTATATGTAGAAATAGGTTGGATTAAGAGGGATATCTTAATTATCGGAATTACAGGAATTATTAAGTCGTTATTTTATGAAATCTTGAAAGCAATGCNGTAGTCGTAACGTTAGCTGTAACATTAGCAGTAGTAATGAACATGTCCACGATCAGNTCTACGGCTATTAATATTCCGATGCCTTCTACTGGGAGCCCGAGGGAAGTGTAGATTGGGGCCATCATCAGCAATCCACCGCTAGGAATCCCGGGTGAGTAAAAGCTGAGCAGACCTATTGCGAGGGCAATAGCGCTCAGGTCAACAAAGGTTAGTTCGATGTTATATAACCTGGCAATAAAATAAGTACCTGTGGTTCGAGCTAGAGGTGATGCAAATTTGAAAAGGGTTACGGCAATAGGGAGCACTACACCTGTTAATTTTTCGGAAATACCGAGAGCCTCGGTAGCTGTATATGTTGCTGGTAGTGCTGCCAGTGAGGATCGTGTGCTGAATCCGATCGCCTGAGCTGGGGCGAGAGCTTTGGCGAATTTACCCAGAGGCAAACCAGCGCCAAAAAAGGCTAGTGGATACAGNAGCAGGATTAGGAAAACGATCAGGCTNCATGCGATAAAAATAAACGATCCTAATAGAGTGATAGTCGACACTCCGACGGTGGCTGAAAGAGAGAAGACAAGGGCAAAGATACCTATCGGAGCCACTGACATGATCCAAGTTATCAGAATGAGCATGGCTTCCTTTATTCCNGTGAAGAAATGCACGACGATCTCTCGCTTTTGGTCATCAATCTGTAAAAGAGCTAAAGCGAATAAGCTAGTGAAAACTAACAATTGTAATATGGAACCGTCGACAGCGGCTGAGAATGGGTTTACAGGAATTAGAGAGACCAACCAGTCTCTGAATGGCGGTAATCCAANTTCGGTATCAAACCCTCTGGCAGTGCTTTCTAAGAGCTCTTGGCTGGCTGATGGTTCTATTTCCAACAAAGCAATCAAAGGAGGAGCGGCAATAAGAGCGAGAAGCGCGGAGACCAAGGTCATNAAAATAAATAGTCCGATTGATTTGACTCCTAAGAGTGCAACCTGACTTCCGTTGTGTTGATCGGCTATCGCAGTGAGTAATAAAGCCATTAGAAGTGGAATTACCGTCATGCGGATAGCATTCACCCACAAGGTCCCAACAGGATCAATAAGTGCTGGCAGAAAATCTAGAACAGGGGGCTCTGATAATGAGTAACCAATACCACCGACTAANCCAAAAATCAGCGCTAGTAAAATTTTCGTTGAAAGATTCATNTGGTAAGGATTAGCTTCGTAGGCGAATGACTGATCGCCATCCCCACCAAGCGCTCGTTTGTTTAGTTTAACTTAAAGACGTAGAGAGCGTTATGGCCATCTGGGCTCACTAGTTCTGGAGCTAGGAAGCTACCGATACGCCAGGGGCTACCTCCTTGTCGACCTGCAGTTATGGCAATGTATTGCTCTCCATTAATTGCATAACTAATGGGGAAGCCCTGTGCGGAAGTAGCTAATCGGGTACGCCATAATTCCTCACCGGTGTCAATGTCATAGGCATGTACGTAGCGATTATAATCGCCGATAAACAACAATCCGCCAGCTGTGGAGAGAGCTGCGGTAAGAAAAGGAGCACGCTGTTCTAAACTCCATTTTTCATCTAGAGTTTCCACATCAAAGGCGGCAAGTTTACCGAATTCGCCGTTGGNGCCAGGCATCTCCATCCAGACTCGGTCTGCTAGCGTGCCTCCGGAACCTACTTCAAATGTTGACTCACGGGGTGACATTTCCATGCAGGACTGACTAAGAGGAATGATCAGTTGTCGCGTTGGGGGGTGATAACTGGAGGATTGCCAGTTGTGACCGCCCGCAGTNGACGGGCAGACGGACAGCCATTCCCCGATTTGCATATTCCGGATATCGTCCCTATAACGTACCTGACCTGTTTCCAGGTTTACTTCTGAGAACACATTTTGAAACACGGTTTGCTTTAGTCCTTGGAATTCTCCCGTGCGTCGGTCCAGTTTCCACAATATGCCACTCTTACCAATTGTGAGAAGGTAGGGTTCATCTATAATNTCGACTAGCACTTGCTCGAAAGCTTCATCCATGTCCAAAGATTCACCGGGTACATGCTGGCGGTACCACACAATATCTCCATTGTCAGGATCAATTGCTAGCGTTGAATTGGTATACAAGGCGGCATCGTCGGTTGTTAATCCACGGCTCGCAGCCATCCAGGGTTTGGCCTGAGCGACGCCGAAGAAAACCAGCCCCATATTTGGGTCCCAACTGCCGGTTATCCATACATCACCTCCACCGCGGTATTCGACTGGTAAACTACCCCATGTTTCGTCTCCTAGTTCGCCAGGTTGGGCAATAGTATAGGTTCGCCATANCTCCTCGCCTGTCCGCGCATCGTGACCGGTAATAAAACAGCTATCTTGGAAGAAGCGGGTGCATCCAGTGATACCGTTAATTACCTTACCGTCTGCCACGATNGGTCCACTGGTATTGGAGTAACCTTTCGTTTCATCTGCAATTTCCACGTCCCATCTAACAGCACCGGTTCGGGCGTCCAGAGCGACTAGGTGGGCATCCGTAGTGGCGACATAGATCATGTCTTCCCACATCGCTAGTGTACGAAGGTGTCCGCCTCGACGACCGCCATCAGGAAACTGCCGACGATATTCCCATAACAAAGTGCCATCGCTTCCATCCAGAGCTTGTACTACATTTCCGAAGTTGGGAATGAAGATGATCCCATTTTTAACCAGAGGGGCAGGTTGGCTCCTGCCAGATTCCATACCCCACGCCCAGGCGAGACTTAGATTANTTACATTCTCTTTGCTGATTTGATCGAGCGGGGTGAAACCCTGGCTGTAAGGAGTTCTTCGCCAATAGGTCCAATCGGCCGGGTTAGGACTTGNTAGCTCCGCGGTCGAAACATTCTGAAAGTCAGTCACCACGCGAAAAGAGCGAGTTATGGCGCGATCAGATTGGTAAACAGTTGCGATTTCAGGTACTGAATTACGTGTTCCTGGAGTGGGTATAGTCCCTGCTATTCCAGGCACTGGAGAACGCTGATCCTGTTGAGTAGCCAAGTTGTCAGTGTTGCCCAGAAATACCACAGAAAGATTACTAGCTGTTAGCTCATTCGAACTCTCTTGAATATTGTTCGNACGTAACAGAAACGCGATTATTTGTAGGTAACTGGTGTCATCTAAGGAGCCTGGNGATTGCGGAGGCATGGTGCGGCGCAACAAATCCAGCAATTCATCAACACCTCGGTTGGTCCAGTTGGTTCTGAAATTAGTGTCGTTTAGTGAAGGGGATTCGAATGAGCCCTGTAGGCCAGCAAGATGGCACGCAGCACAATTTTGTTGATACAGGGTNTCGCCCANNGTGGCCTGAAAGGGCGTGTAACCAGCTTGCAATAGTTGCTGGCCGTTTACCGATAAAGGTACCAGTAAACAGGTCAGCAAGAGACAACGGAAGCGCATAGCTTTGTTCGCGTCAGCGATTAATTTAGACGCAGCGTTTCCTGCTGGGCCCTTCGCTCAGCGGTGGCCTGCACATACTGCTCTTCGTTTATGTAGGTTATACCTACCCAGGCATGGCTCATTTCATCGACGCCGCGCCTGCCGAACACCACCCACTGCTCCGGATCCGGATTAATGGGATTATTTACAGTGTTATCAAATACTGAGCTGAATTGCAGAATTGTACCGGCTGGCAAGAGCGGTTTTTCATCGTCTCCATATATGTACGCGATCTGCCAGTTATGGTCGTACTTATTAACCTGGCTTAGTACCTCTTTAGTGCCATCAGGATAGATAGCCTCCATCGTCATAACTTTGCCTCGCATATGTAGGTGTGGACGATAGCTATGAATAATGGCCGGAGAATCCAGTCTATGGGTGCCCTGCAATACCTGGTAACCGTGCGGTGGGATCACGATATCCTGCCCGCGCGCCATTCCCTTCAATCCATCTACACGAAACATCGTCTCACCACGAGTTTCAAATTCAGGTTGCTGNCCCTTGGGATAAAACCATAGGCCAACCTCAACTACATCATCTTGTCCTGAAGCACCTACAGGGAAATAATGTAGGTTCCAGGCGATGCGTCCATTGGGCGGAACGCGCATACCTGTACCTTCTGGAAATCTTTCCCAGGATTTGCCTACTCCGTAACGCGCTAGCGCTACCTGGCGTCTTTCACCTTCAGGAATTAGTACTGCATGGCCGTGATGAACCACCTTCTTACCTAGAGGGTAGGAAGGTTTGAATTCGGCAGCTCTTAGGAAACGTTCTTCTTCGAGGCCCTCGAACGGAACATCCGGTGTCCACCACTGATCTTGACCGTTGGCAATCACGTCAAAGGGTTTTGATTTTATGACAAGATCCGGCGGTCCAAGTTGGTCGGCTAACTGCCAGTCTTTGCCAGTGGGAATATCGATCGGAGCCGGCAAGTCCGCAGGATCTCCCTCCAGGGAGCCTGCTTCAACCCATGCCGTGATCATTGCGATCTGCTTATCACTCAGAGAATTGTCATTCTTATAGCTCTGGATTCCGATGGTAGGATCCAGATGCCAGGGCGGCATGATTCGCTTGCTGGTTCTATCCTGTATCAATGAAGCAAAGGGACGTACTTGNTCATAGTTCATCAGAGGCATGGGCCCGATGCCGTTTGGATTGTGACAGCTTTGACATTTTTGCTGCAGAATCGGTGCAACATCTCTTGAATAAGTCGGAGCATCCTGCCCGAAAGCAGGTAATACAAATGTCAGCAGGAAAATATTTACTTTGAAAGAAAATAGATATCTAGAACGAATCATGCGCGGCTCCTATTTAGTTGCTCACGTTGACGTGAAAATAAGCGTTCGTATGACAACAGTAAAACTCGAATGCAGCGATATTGTCGATGGTTTGCATACGCACGACATACTCACCGGGTTCGTTAAATGTAGTCTGAACTTGGGTTAAACCGATTGAAGTTTCTACCTGGTATTCTTTTTGATCAAAATTCACTTTACCCGGACCGCTGTGATGTGACCAACCTACCCACACCTCCTCATTTGGGTGTTCAATCCACGCAGTTAGCGTGAGAGTTTCTCCGACTATCGCGGCCATTGGCTGCGGTGTATGAATGCCGGTGCGGCCACGTATATTTTGACCGTTTGCTGACAGCTTTACTAGAGGCGCTAAGTTACCACGGCCATGGGAGGTAGGTTCATCAAGCACATAAGGTGCTATTAGTTTTCCAGGTACGCTTAGTGTTTGACCATTACTAGTCAGCGTCCAGGTAATTCTTTCATCTNGCCCAAAATCTTCCGGTACTGTCACGGTAAAGGCACAGAACACATGACGATAACGTGGTGGCAAGGGGTCGAAGTGCGTTGGCAACCAAGCACTGAAACGGTCATCACTCAAATGGTTGTCTTTACCGAGGCGAATATCAACAGCTTGTTTCCTGTTCATATTGAAGTAGCTAAAACACATAGTGTTAGTGCCGTCTTCATTGGGATACCAACCATCGTATAGAGGAATAACAGGTTGNCCGTGATCACGAATGANTTCAGCTGACCAGGACTGTTGGGACAAATCGATTTGCTGGGCGCTAGTCACCGCTGCAATAGCGGTCGAGCAAACGACAAGGAAGATATTGGCTGGCGATAATTTCGGCATCTGCGTTTGGCTCTTCAAAAGCCCCTAATCCTAGTGATATTACTGCAAATTCAATGAGATGTCTCTCATTCGTACAATGTGTGGGAACCACAGCAACATAGCTGATGGGTAGGAAATTCCATGCTAGACTCGATGTAACATTGTACATAAACAAACAATTTATTTAGTTTCTACAGTCAAAATAATGAGCTAATCATGACAAATATCCTGATACGCATCCTGTTTCTGCAGTGCTTGTTCTCCAGTTCAGCCTTCGCCCAATACGGAGCGCCAGACGGTCAGTGGCCAACGTATGGAGGCGATCTGGGGCATACGCGCTATTCAGCTTTAGATCAGATTGATGCTAGCAATTTCTCAGATTTGGAGGTTGCTTGGCGCTTTAAGACGGATAATCTTGGCCCATCACCTGAGTATCGGCTTCAGGCTACCCCATTAATGGTGGACGGTACTATTTACACGACAGCGGGAACACGTCGCGCCGTTGTTGCCCTGGATGCTCAAACTGGCGAACTGCTTTGGAAATTTGGCATTGATGAGGGAGAACGGGGCGCATTCGCGCCACGCCAGCTATCAGGTAGAGGTCTAGCTTTTTGGCAGAATGAAGATCAATCCAAGGTTATATACGTTACACCAGGCTACCAAATGGTGGCCCTGAATGCAGACTCCGGACAGCCCGTGGCTGACTTCGGAAATAATGGTGTAGTAGATTTGAAGCAGAACGCTGATCAACAGATAGATCTGGTTACGGGAGAAATAGGTTTACATGCCACTCCCATTGTNGCAAAAGACGTAATTATNNTCGGAGCGGCCCATCGCACTGGGGGTAATCCCCGTAGCCGCGAGAATGTGAAAGGCTACGTCCGTGGCTTTGACGTGCGCACAGGGGAAAGGCTTTGGATCTTTCACAACATACCGTTGCCAGGNGAGTATGGCAACGAATCCTGGCTAGACGATTCGAGTTCCTATACAGGCAACACGGGAGTATGGGCTCAGATATCTGTTGATCTTGAACTGGAAACTGTTTATTTGCCTGTCGAAACCGCCACTGGAGACTACTATGGAGGTTACCGCCCAGGCGACAACCTTTTTGCAGAATCATTGTTAGCGGTTGATCTGCATACTGGTGAGCGTAAGTGGCATTTTCAACTAGTACACCATGGAATCTGGGATCACGATATTCCATGTGCACCGATACTGGCAGATGTGATGATTGATGGCCAATTACGTAAGATTGTTGCTCAACCTACCAAGCAAGCTTTTCTTTATGTTTTCGATCGGGTCACCGGTGAACCTATATGGCCAATTGAGGAGCGAGCAGTTGAGATCGGCGATGTACCTGGCGAGTGGTATTCACCTACCCAACCGTTTCCAACTAAGCCGCCCGCATATGATCGCCAGGGTGTAACGGAAGATGACCTAATCGACTTCACTCCCAGATTAAAGGCAGAGGCTCTCGAAATAGCCAGCTGGTATAAGCTTGGTCCTATATTCACTCCACCTGTGGTAAGTAATATAGATGGTCCACTTGGNATATTGATGGCNCCAGCTACCGGGGGCGGAACTAACTGGCCAGGAGGTTCATATGATCCGGAGACTAATATCCTTTATGTATCGTCAAATAGCTCAGTGACAGGGCTCGCAGTTGTGCCACCGTATCCAGGCCAATCGGATATGGCTTATATTCAAGGTAATGCAGCAACAGGACCACGGACGTCCGGGGGAGCGGGTTCTTCTGCAGGAGGAGGTCGCACTGATTTTAGCCCTGCCCANCGCCAACGACCCCAATCGAGTAGGGGAACTCCACCAATCGGTATAAGGGTTCAAGGGCTACCTCTGCTCAAACCCCCTTATGGNACTATTTCCGCTATAGACTTAACAGAAGGGACAATAGCGTGGCAAATACCACATGGTCAAACGCCTGACAGGGTTGCCCAGCACCCTATGCTGGAGGNCATTGATTTNCCGCGTACTGGTCAGAATGCATCGGTGGGTACGCTAGTTACCAAGACGTTGCTAATTGCAGGNGAAGGGGAACTGACAGTTGATGAGAATGGNGTTAGACGNGCAATGTTAAGGGCTTATCATAAGGCAACAGGTACTGAGGTTGGAGCGGTGGCATTACCTGCGCCACAGAGTGGTTCGCCTATGACTTACATGCTTAATGGTGAACAGTATATTGTGCTTGCTATTAGTGGTGGCGGGTATTCGGGCGAGTTAATAGCTCTTAGACTGTAATCAGCTACCCAGNGGTGATTAGAAAGATCGAAGATTTGAGAAAAGTTTGACTTGAGTTGTTCAGCATTAATCAATTTCAATTACTATTTTCCCGCGGGTTCTTCTGGTTTGACTTTGTTCATGGGCCAGCGGAGCCTGTTCAAGAGGAAACCGATAACTCACGATAGGATTGATTATACCATTTTGAATTAACCCACCTATTTCGGATAGCTGGGGNGAATTCGGTTGCACGAGTATTGATGTGGCACGCACATTTCGGGAGGGATTTCTGCCTTCTGATGTTAGACCTACAATGGAAACTAGAATACCTTCTTCCTTTAGAATTTGCAGAGAGCGTACTTGCGTATCTCCTCCAATCGGATCTAATACAACATCTACGTCACTGGCAAAGTCCTCGAAGTTTTGCGTGCGATAGTCCACAGGAACATCGACACCAAGTTCTCGCAAAAAATCATGATTGTAGTCGGAGGCGGTGGCAATAATTCGTGCACCTCGCCATCTGGCGAGTTGAACTGCTATTGAACCAACGCCACCGGCACCAGCATGAATGAGAATCGTCTGGCCCGGTTGCAGTTTAGCTACCTCGAATAATGCTTGCCAGGCAGTCAGCGCTACCAATGGTATAGCGGCCGCCTCCGCATGAGTTACCCGCGCTGGTTTAAGGGCAGCTTCATTTTCGAGGACGATGGTGTACTCTGCGTACGTTCCGCCGCGACGCAGGTTCACCATGGCAAAGACCTCGTCATCCACTTCGAATTCCTCCACTCCAGGGCCAATCGCTGTTACCGTGCCGCTGAGGTCAAATCCCGGCACATAGGGAAGTGATGCACCAGATAATCCTCCGGCTCGGCCCGATCTTATTGATGTGTCAACAGGATTCACGGCCGCTGCATGTACGCGAACCAGCAGTTCGCCTGGTCCAGGGACAGGTATTGGAACTTCTTGAACCCGCAGGACTTCAGGATCACCAAATTCCTGAATTTGGATGGCTCTCATGTTAGAGAGGCTTTGTGCGTGACCGCTTAAGGCTAGAAAAAGACAAGTGAAGAGTAAGGAAATACGCATTTGAGAAAAGTCCTTAAACAGAAATAAAAGGAGTATGCAGATTCCTCAGGATTGATGGCAAGCGTTTCCTGCGTGGAAATAAGAATTCCGTCCGGTATTTCCGTGTTTGCAGCGTTTTTGGCACTCTGATACCTTTCCTGCTTGGATTTGTAAGTCCGTTAGTTAACAGGACCAGAAATGAGCAAAAATGACGGTACAGGTGGCTCGGTTAGTCGTCGAACACTGATAAAGATGGGCATCGTGACAGGTATCACCGTCCCCATGCCAGCGCTTAGCCAGCCGCCAAGTAGGATGCGACCCCAATTGGGTGATCTTATGGTATTCGATGAGGGACTCAACATTGGTGAGGTGATAAGACCAGAAATGTTGGAACTCAACCAGCAACCGGTTTCGGCTCTGGCAAAGGATCCCGAGACAGATACCCTGCGAGACGGTTCCCGCCTCAATCGAGTNATGATTACCCGTATTGATACTAGCAAAATGACCGAGCGATACCGTGATAATACTGCGGATGGAGTTATTGCTTATTCTGCGATCTGCACGCACACTGGTTGTGATGTTATTAATTGGGATGACGACGAATTACGTATGGCCTGTCCGTGCCATGAATCTCAATTTGATATCTATGATGGAGGTAGAGTAGTCGGTGGGCCAGCACCTCGGCCACTTGCTATGTTGCCATTNGAAATTGTCGATGGATTTGTGAGGGTAGCTGCTTCGTTTCGAGGACGGGTTGGCTTCACCCAGCAGTTCTAGCTAAAAGGAAAACAAGAAGAGGAAGTTCCATGTTGAGTTTAATGAAAAAAATAGTTTTGGGAAGTGGGCTCCTGCTTTGGACTAGTGCCAGCTTCGCTCAGTCCCTGCCTCCGTATAACCCAGTAACCCAGGAGAGACTGCTTAACCCTGAAGAGAGTAATTGGTTAATGTATCGTGGCACATATGATGCGCACGGCTATAGCACGCTAGATCAAATCAACATAGAAAACGTTGACGAACTCGAAATGGTATGGAGCTTCTCAACTGGGCTTAGAGAGGGACATCAGGCCCCACCGATTGTAAATGATGGCTATATGTACGTCAGTACACCACAAAATCACATCATCGCATTGAATGCGCGAACCGGGGATTTAATCTGGAGATACGTGCGGTTTCTGCCCGATGACCTCCAGCAACTACATCCTACTAACCGTGGTGTCGCGTTATATGAGGACCGTGTTTATCTAGCGACCGTGGATGCATACTTGGTTTCTTTGGACGCTTTAACTGGAGACGTAATCTGGGAGCAGGCGGTTGAAGATTATTACAATGGTTATTATATGACCATGGCTCCGCTGATTGCTGATGGCAAGGTAATGGTAGGTGTGTCAGGTGGTGAACTGGGTATACGGGGATTTGTAGCGGCTTACGATGCGGTTTCAGGCGAACAGGCCTGGAAGANCTATACGATTCCAGCGCCGGGTGAGCCGGGTTCTGAGTCCTGGCCAGGTGATTCATGGCAAACCGGNGGAGTACCTGTTTGGGTAACCGGTTCTTATGACCCTGAGTTAAACCTATCATACTGGGGTACCGGAAATGGGGGACCTTGGATGGGTGATACTCGACCGGGAGACAATCTTTACGCAACTTCCGTTCTTGCTCTCGATGTCTCTACTGGTGAGNTAGAGGGGTATCACCAGTATCACTGGAATGACTCCTGGGATTGGGATGAGGTCTCAGCTCCTCTATTGATTGATTTTCAACGAAATGGGCAAACGGTCAATGGAATGATTCATCCAGGTCGAAACGGCTACTTGTGGTTTCTCGAGCGAGATGCCAACAGTATAGGTTTTGTTGATGCCAATCCCTATGTGTACCAGGATGTTTTCACAAGCCTTGATCCGGTTACAGGTAGACCTGAATATGACATGAGTAAGAAACCGGGTACCGGGTACGAGGCAACTTTCTGTCCTTCACTTTGGGGCGGTAAGGACTGGCCACCAGCAGCATTCAGTCCCAAAACACGATTATTATATATTCCTGCCAACGATAACGTCTGCTCTATTATGATTGGAGAAGAAATCGAGTATCGACCCGGCAGGCAGTTCGTTGGTCGTGGGCCATCCGAAAATGGTGGGTTTATGATTAGGCCCGGTACGAATCATATAGGAGAATTGCAGGCATGGAATGTGGACACCGGCGAACGTGTTTGGACTACAACATTTCCTGATCAGAACTGGGGCCCGGTTCTAGCTACAGCTGGTGACCTAGTGTTCATGGGCGGCACCAATGATCGCTACTTTCGAGCCTTCAACGCTAATACTGGTGACGTTTTGTGGGAACAGAGGGTTAATTCAGGGGTTAATGGAGTACCGGTTAGCTATACTTTAGATGGCAAGCAGTATATAGCCGTTCAGGCCGGCTGGGGCGTTGATGCTGAACGGGAACAGAACTTGTTGAATCTTGTAAGAGGAGANTCCCATACGGTCCCGCAAGGGGGCACAATATGGGTTTTCGCGTTATCTGATTAGCTGCTAGTCGATGCAATGATAGGTTGCGCTGAGATTTCGCTTCCTGTTAGCTATGTTTACTACTTTTTATAGACCAGCTTACCGTTTATATAGGTTTGTTCCACCTCGATATCCATAATACGTTCGGGATCGATAGTGAGTATATCATCTGACAAAACGATCATATCTGCGAACTTGCCAGGTTCCAGAGAACCTTTAACATCTTCCTCGAAGTTGAGATAAGCGCCGGTTAAAGTGTAAGCGCGAATTGCTTCTTCTATGGTAATAATTTCATCAGGGCCATAAACCTGTCCGCTCATGCCTTTTCGAGTAACNGCGGCATATAGTCCGACCATTGGTCCGATAGGCAGTATATCACTGGAAATAGCTACGGTTACGCCATGTTCCATGGGAGAGCGGAGGGGATTGTTATGATCCAGTCTCCAGCCGTCCAGGTTTGCCGCGTAACGACCTTCAAGCGTATAAGTGAAATTGGGCTGTTGGGTAATGTGGATGTCATGCTCAGCCATCAACTCCATCGTTAGATCGGGTGGACGCATGGAAAAATGATTTAAATAATGACGATGNTCTTCGCGAGGGTTGCGCTCTAGAGCATCGGCCAGTGTATTTACTACCAGCACAATAGCTGCATCGCCAATTGCATGGATACCCATTTGCCAGCCAGCATCATGAATTTCGTTNAAATGAGCGATCAGATCATTCTCCGGCATGTTGAGGTAGCCCCGGTAATCACCTTGATTAACATAGGGCTCTAGGGTGTACGCNGCAGGCCCGGTGAAGCCTCCATCAGCAAATACCTTGATAGGGCCTATCTTGAGAAAATCGGTCCCGTTTGCCACCCGTGATTTGACTTCGGCAATCGCTTCGGGATCGAACCACTGAAACTGGATGGCAGATCGCGGTAGGGGTAACGCGGCGGTTTCATAAAGTTGCTCCCACATAGCNTACTCCCGTGGTGCTTTTGAGGCATCGGTAATACTGGTAATGCCTTTGCTGAGCAGAGCATTCAGATTGATTTCCAGACTAGCTATGAGTTCGTCATAAGTTGAATCGGGAACAAGTCGGCCTACAATGTTTTGACGTTCCCGTATGATGCCGGTAGCCACTCCATTTTGATCTCTCTCTATAACACCACCTTCAGGATCGGGAGTGGAATTTGTAATCTCGGCCAAAGTTAACGCAAGCGTACTTACCACGGCGCTGTGTCCTCCAGCTCGGGTAAGAGTAACGGGATTGTTGGGTGCAGCTTCATCCAAATCTTGTCTTATTGGTCTTCGTCCTTCGATTAACTCGTCTTCCGACCAACCGTAGCCAGTGACCCATTCACCCTCACCGAGTTCATTGGCCTTAGCACGTATTAAACTCTGTATTTCTGTAATTGAACTAACATCACCCAATTCAATATATCGTTGGGGTCGACCACGGATATGGGTGTGGGAATCAATAAAACCCGGCATCAAAGTTTTGCCTTCNAGATCGACAGTTAGCTCTGACTGGTATTTGTCGAGCAAGGACTCTGTCCCAGTTGCAACGATTCGGCCTCCATCAACCGCAACAGTATTCTGGATGGAGAAATTCTCGTCGACGGTGATAATTTTGCCATTGGTCAGGATTAGATCAACCGAGGTAGTATCCGGAGAAATCGTTTGGTCCGGTTCGGATTGCCCGCAGCTAAGCAATGTTGCTGTCAGTATAAGTAAATAGCCGATTCTCACTATATCTTTCATTGTCTCTCTCTCGCTCTTGTTACTAGTTCTCTAGAAGCCCCGATGCATGAACGTGGTCCATAGTATCTTCCAGGGCCAGTTTAAATTTGTCGACCATCTCGTCCACTTGATCTTCCTTAACAATGAGTGGAGGGCAAAAGGCAAGCGAGTTTCCAGCAACCGCGCGGATTAACAGCCCGTGCTCCTGACTCGCTTGCTTGGCATAGGCCCCCACGCTGCCATCCTTAAAGCTTTGCCCGGTCTTCTTGTTTGCGACTAATTCCACAGCTCCTATCAGCCCCTTGCCTCGCACCTCTCCAACGAGAGGATGATCCGCGACTTCCTTTAGCTTAGCCTGCATGCGTTCACCCATTTTAGCAGCGTGCAGGAACAGATTTTCCCGCTCGTAGATCTCCAGGGTTTTCAGAGCTACTGCGCAGGCAGCAGGGTGCCCTGTGTACGTATACCCATGACCGAATATACCAACTTCGGAACTCGGTTCTACCATCGCCTGGTACATAAAATCAGGAATGATGGAAGCACTTATGGGTATATAAGCAGAGGANAATTGCTTTGCAAGTGTCATCAGTTGAGGGTGGAATCCCATGGTATTGCATCCGAAATCATTGCCTGTGCGACCAAAACCACAGATTACCTCGTCACTCCAGAATAGGATGTCATATTTCGTTAGTAGATTTTCTACTTCCCGAAAGTAACTGTCAGGAGGCACGATAACTCCACTGGCTCCCCCGACCGGTTCCGCGATGTAGGCTGCTATTGTCTCTGGGCCTTCGGCAAGGATCAGCTTTTCGAGATTTTCGATGAGGCGGGCACAAAATTGACTTTCAGACTCGCCCTCCAATTTGTTGCGGTAATAGTGTGGTGATTGGGTACGGATAATACCCAATTCATCTACGGGGATACTGAAATGAGTGTGCATGACTGGCAATGCTGTAAGTGCCGCTGCCGCCAGCGTCACCCCATGATAAGAAGGCTCCAAGGTTATTATTTTTTTCTTTTGTGGNTCACCTGTTACATTGAAATAGTAACGGAGCATTTTCATGTGCGAATCATTCGCTTCACTCCCGGAATTAGCGAAAAACACCTTGCCGTTTTCGATAGGCGTCATGCCGGTTAGCTTTTCTGCTAAATCGATTACTACCTGGTGAGTACGACCACCAAACATGTGGGAGTAGGAAAGAGTNCGNAACTGCGTGGTTAAGGCCTCGATTAGTTCTTCGTTTCCATACCCTAGTGAAGCGCACCACAATCCGGCGAGTCCTTCTAGATACTTTTTACCTTTTTTGTCAAAGACATAAATACCTTCTCCGCGGACTATATTCAATTCTTCTACATGCTTGAGGTTAGTGATGGGGTAGATTACAGAAGTCATGCCAGGGCCCCTTGCTTTAACTAGTTAAAATACCGTATGAACAGACTCACGATTCTAAGCGATCAGGGGTGGCTGGGGAAAGTGTCAATAAAAAAAGGGGAGGCTAGAAACTCTCCCCTTTTGAGCTATAGCAATAGAATTATTCGCGTGCTTGCAACCACCAATTCATGGTAGTGGTCACTAGTTCGGCTGCATCTTGTTGTACGAAGTGGTTAGCGGTTGGTACGGCCACGATAGTGGTATCCGCGTCGTTCCAGTCCCAAGTATTATTCAATCCATCGGAATGCAGCGCAGTGTCCCGTAGACCATGAAATACCAGTAAGGGAACGTTCAACTGGGGAGCTGGTGGTGGGGCAGGAGTGTTCGCATCTGTACGAGGATAATTTTGTTTATAGTAAGCCAGCATTGCATCGAAACTTGACTGACCGAATGCTTCGGCNTACCGCCCCCGAGCAACCGGGTCCGCTACCCAGAACGACAAGCTCTCTGCCGTCATTGGNCCTCCAAACAGAATATCTGGGTCTGAAGGGGAACCTTCAATGAATGTGCGGGCATAGCCACTATTCTGTTGTTGCTCCTGGTTGGTAGCTAGTTCCCGNGCCATACCGTTTGGATGGGGTAGGTTCAGGATTATCAGTCTATCCACCATATCGGGAAGATTGAATGCAAATTGCCAAGAAACAATACCGCCCCAATCGTGACCAACAATTGTTGCTTTCTCTTCACCCAGATGATGGATGACAGCAGCCACATCTGATACCAGATACTGCATATTATAATTTTCATCGCCTTCTGGTTTATCGCTCAGGTTGTAACCCCTTTGATCAATAGCTACTACTCTGTAACTGTCTTTTAATCCTTCCATCTGATGGCGCCAGCTATACCAAAAATCTGGAAAGCCATGAATCATAATAACTAAAGGCCCTTCACCAACAGATGCATAATGTATTTTGATGCCGTTATTATCAGCATATCCATGCTCAACTTCATCCCAGAGTTCAGCATTTGCAGAATTTCCAAGAAACACCAGAGATGCGAAAACAGTAGTAATAAGCGAGAAAATTTTATTCATGTGAAATTACCTGAGATAGTGTTGGAGTATACGGAAAACCGGTAGAGTCTTAATTCGATTTTGGTAGCTTATGGTTTTCCTAGTTAGTGAAAGGGGGAATTAGAACAGATTTACAATAAAATGTTTAACTGAATTAGTCCAGTTGGTGTGTTTATGAAAGAACATTATGGCTCCGTTTCCCGTGTTTGCTTAGTCTTATGATCACGCTAATGTATGATCCGATCAGAAATTTGATCAGTAAAAATGGGGTAAATNCAGGCCAAAGGGTTTAGTATAAAATGATAAAAAAAGTTAATATATTCATAATCTTAGCAATTATTTTATTGGCCCAACCTGCCCAGTTACAGGATCGAGACGTCAGTCTGCCTCTTTTAACTGTGAAAGAAGTCATGGATGCCATTATTACACCGATGTCAGCTATTATTTGGGGAGCCTATGAGCTGGAAACTGATGGCGAATGGCAAGAAGTCTCGAACGCCGCTTTGGCCGTGATTGCTGCCGGTGACCTGCTGGCAAAAGGGGGAGCNGGAGCAGGTGAAACAGCAGCAGCCGTTGAGCTGGACTGGCAGAGGTATAATAATCAGATGATCAATGCAGCTAGGCAGGTGCTAGTGGCGGTGGAAAACAAAAATGAGGAGGCTCTTTTTAATGCAGGCAATGATGCCTTATACCCCCCTTGTGAAAGCTGTCATCAACAATATCAAAATCAATAGTTAATCTTTGTTACTTCAGTACGAATCCGCGATAACCATTTTCGGCCACGTCATTACATTTTTCGACGTAGGAAGGGTAGCCCAGGTACGGCATAAAAATTCTTGGTTTACCCGGAATATTCGCGCCCGTATACCAGGAATTACAGCCAGTTGGATACAGTGTTTCGTTGGCGATTTCGTTTACTAGATTGACCCAATTCTTTTCCGCAATGGCACTTGCTTCAACGGTTCGCAAGTTATTGGTCTGCAGATAAGTAAGACAGTCAGCTATCCAGTCTACATGTTGTTCGATACCAACTATCATATTGGCCAGAACCGACGGACTGCCGGGTCCGGTGATTGTGAACAGATTGGGAAATCCTGTAATAGTCAGTCCCAGGTAATTGGCAGGACCCTCCTTCCATTTTTCGCGTAAGGAAAAATTATCCCTGCCGCGGATGTCTATGGAGAGCAAGGCGCCTGTCATGGCATCGAATCCCGTTGCGAGTATGAGTGTATCGAACCAGTATTCGCCGCTCGAGGTCTGAAGACCATTTTTTGTAATTCTCGTAATGGGGGCTTCGCTAACATCCACGAGAGTCACGTTTTCCCGGTTATAGGTTTCGTAATAACCAGAATCNACACACAACCGTTTACACCCTAATACAGTGCTAGGGCTCAGANTTTCAGCAACNTCAGGATTATTNACGATCTCGTGTATTTTATTGNTTACAAAATCTACAGCTGTCTTGTTTGCTTCGAGACTAATGCCTAGATCATTAAAGCTNGCCTGAAAAGGTAAGCCTCCTAACTGCCATCGGTCCTCATAAACGGNAATTCGAGCTTNCTCATCCACATCCAAGGCAGATGTNTGATTCGGACGGTTGTTAAGAGCGGTGTAGCGACGTGAATTTTCTGCTCTAAACTCCGCGTAACGATTCTTAATATGTTTCTCGTGATTCTTGTCCATAGNCGCGTTATGAGCTGGTATCGAGAAAGTCGCTGTGCGTTGAAATACTGTGAGAGTTTCCGCCTGTTCTGCAATAATGGGAATTGCTTGGACAGCCGAAGAGCCGGTGCCGATTATGCCTACGTGTTTACTGGAGAAATCTACTGGTTTGTGTGGCCACTTACCGGTATGTAGGACAGTACCAGTGAAATCCTCGAATCCGTTGAATTTTGGTATATTTTCTTTAGACAGGCAGCCAGTCGCCATAACACAGTAATTAGCTTGAAATCGTTCTCCTTTTTCAGATTCTCCGAGCCAGGTATCACTTTTTTCATCAAACAGGAGCGAAACAATCCGTGTACCAAACTGAATATCTTTGCGTAGATCGAAGCGATCCGTGACGTGGTTCACATATTCAAGAATTTCCGATTGTGGAGAATATTTCTCACTCCAACACCATTCCTGCTGAAGTTCGCTAGAAAATTGGTAAGAGTATTCTANNCTATTCACATCGCAGCGTGCTCCAGGAAACCGATTCCAATACCATGTACCCCCAACATNATTCCCTGCCTCGAAAACACGGACCGAAAGACCAAGCTTACGAAGCTTATAGAGAGCATAAAGCCCGGCAAAACCAGCCCCGACAATCGCTATATCGTATTTAGATAAGGAAGTGGTCACGGAAATACCAGCGGTTAGATTACAAGCAAGGCTGGCACTCTTTCGATAAACCAGTAGGTAGCGACCGCNCCGAGTCCATAGGCAAGGCCTCGCTGAAAACTCAGCAAGANGTGTGATAGGAATCGCTGGAAAACATAGTTGATCGCAATTAAAACGCAAATAAAAGCTACCTGACCAGCTTCTACACCGAGGTTAAAGAATAACAGCGCCAGAGGAATATCACCTGCGCTCAATCCGAGCTCGCCGAGNGCNCCAGCAAAACCAAACCCATGAAAAAGACCAAAGACAAATGCGACAATCCATGGTTTGGCATGTACCAGTGTGAATTCGCCCCGTTGTCCCATAATAATTTCTCGAGCCAAGAACACGATAGATAAAGCAATAAGTGCTTCTATAGGAGCGTTAGGTACTGGGAATATTCCCAGTACTGCAAANGCTAGGGTAATACTATGGGCTATCGTGAAGGCAGTGACCGTCTGTATCANNTTCCAGAAACCGCTTANCAGCAGCAGCAGTCCCAGCACGAATAACAGGTGGTCGATTCCGAGCAAGATGTGTTCGGCACCGAGCACAAGGTAGCGTGAGGCAAGGCTACCTAATGATGCAGCGCCCGCTTTCAATTGAGGCAGAGGCACATCGACAAAATTGCCGTTACCCGGGAAATAACCCGAGACATCACTGCCGTCACCCCATCTAGCTACTACAACAACTCCCTGGAACGACCANGGAAAGCTAATAGTATCGTCGACACTAAGTGAAGGCTCACACTGAAAACGATAGCTGAATCTACCAGGAGAGAGTCCTATACAGCGCTCAGGGAGAATGCGTTCTACGTTAAATAGGGGCGGTACCTGTTGGTCCACGATGGAGAGGCTGTANTGGTTATCCGGGAGCTCATCAAGAAATACCCGCGCAACTCCGGTTACGTCAATGTCATGGGAGTGGACCTGAGCAGCGAATAAGCAGGAGGCCAGAAGTAATAAACGTGTAAGCGTTGTAGTTCTCACGGTACTGGCTTTTTATTCCTGGCCTGCGTCTTTAATCACAACGGTGTATTGATCCCATAATTTGTCAATTTCCACTTGCAGCAGAGCCTCCTCTTTTTCGGTAATCCAATCCAGCCGAACCTGATCAGAAATCTCGCTCAACGATGGCAGCCGCGCGTCAACCCGTTCTGTAACGCGGAGCCAGTGTTGACCTCGATTACTGACAAAAGGACCATTCCATTGTCCGATTGAGGCAGAAAAAACAGAGTCAGCCAACTCCGGTTCGAAGATGTTGGATAAATCGATGTGATTAACGCGAGGAAGTGGCGAGGCATTACCTTGTTCCAGCGTAAGAAGTTGTTGCGGTTCAGCTCTTGTATTTAAAAGGCTGACCAGATCTTCAGAAAGTGTATCCTGAGTATCGAAAACTAATTCATCCACTGAGACCGTGGGTAGCGTCTCGTACCGGGGTAAATTAGCTTCATAGTAAGCNTGCAGTTCTGCTTCAGAGGGTTGAATAATTCCACCGCTGAGGACGTGCCGCATTTTTTGCGCAAGCATGTCATGGATACGTATATCATTATCCAGCCCCATGGTGATTGCTTCCTGTACCAGTATTTGTTCTTCAACATAAAGGGATGCTATTAACTGACTTTGCTCCTCCGTAAGAGACTCACCGGTAGCCATCTCCCGCATGAAAATTCGAGCATCGATTTCGCGTTGGTCGAGTTCCAGAACTTTATCACCACGGGATTGGAAGATTGCATATAGCGCGAAAATTGCCACAGCAATAGCAAAGAAATGCAGCGTTGGTTCGCTCAGTAATGCCTTCAGCTTTGAGTCTGTTAGAGATGAATTGGTCATTTAGCTTATTTTGAATTTTTAGTTGCAGCCTAGTTTGTATTCTGTGTCGGCTGGATGCAAGAGTTGTCAGCTCCAGTTTGCGTCTAATGCTAATCTATACAATCCCAAACCTCATCTGTATAATGCCGTTTTTGCGGATATTGGTAATCTTATGTTACGTATTACTGAAGAGGCGCTAACGTTCGATGATGTTCTGCTCCTGCCTGCTCACTCCGTAGTTCTCCCTAAATCAGTAAGTCTTGAATCCCATCTGACGCCCTCAATTGCGTTGAATATTCCACTAGTGTCATCCGCCATGGATACTGTTACCGAAGCACGCCTCGCGATAGCGATGGCACAGGAAGGCGGACTAGGTGTGATTCATAAGAGCATGAGTGTAGAAAAACAAGAGCGAGAGGTACGCCTTGTTAAAAAATATGAAAGTGGTGTTGTTAAAGACCCTTTCACCATTCCAGTCACAGCCACCATTCGTGACCTGATTGCGCTAATGAAAGAAAACGATATCTCTGGTATGCCAGTGAAGGATGGCAACGGCTTAGTGGGTATNGTTACTAGCCGCGATGTCCGGTTCGAAGCCAACTTGGATGCCACCGTAGATACAATCATGACCCCTAAAGATAGACTGGTTACTGTCGGAGAAGATTTTGAGCTGGATGAAGTAAAGGAACTGTTGCACCGTCACCGCATCGAAAAAATTCTGGTGGTCAATGGTGACCTGGAACTGAAAGGACTTATAACCCTAAAAGATATACGCAAGTCTGAAGAATTCCCCAATGCCTGCAAGGATGAATTAGGTCGACTNCGCTCAGCTGCTGCTGTCGGTACTGGTGGGGATGTGGATGAGAGGGCTGAGGCGTTGGTGGAGGCGGGAGTTGACGTAATTATTGTGGATACGGCGCATGGTCATTCCCAAGGTGTGATTGACCAGGTAAAGTCAATCAAGTCTCGGCATACCTCGATCCAGGTCATTGGTGGCAATATTGCCACAGCTGAGGCGGCGAGAGATCTGGTTGACGCTGGAGCTGATGCGGTTAAAGTCGGCATTGGACCTGGATCAATTTGTACGACACGAATTGTTACTGGCGTTGGTGTTCCNCAGATTACCGCTGTGGCGAATGTTGTCGAGGCAGTTAAGGATAAGGATGTTTGTGTTATTTCCGANGGTGGCATTCGCTATTCGGGTGATTTGGCCAAAGTGATCGCTGCTGGAGCTCACGTCGTCATGGTCGGCAGTCTTCTAGCTGGTTCTGAAGAGGCACCTGGTGAGGTGGAACTGTATCAGGGGCGGAGTTACAAGGCCTACCGGGGGATGGGGTCTATGGGTGCTATGTCGCACGCCCAAGGGTCGAGTGATCGGTATTTTCAGAACATAGAATCGGGAACGGAAAAGTTGGTGCCAGAGGGGATCGAAGGCCGGGTGCCTTATAAAGGCCCAATGTCCGCAATCGTTCATCAGTTAATGGGTGGGTTGCGATCCAGTATGGGTTANACAGGATCTAAAGACATTACAGAAATGCGAACCAAGACTCGGTTTGTAAGGATAACGGGTGCCGGCATGTCTGAATCCCATGTGCACGATGTCAGCATAACCAAGGAGGCTCCTAATTATCGAGTTAGCTGAGACAATGAGNTCTCTCTTACCCATTGATTCGTTACAAATTCTCATCACAAGCGTTATTAGGCNGAGANTGAAGTNCCCATGATTCATTCTTATATTTTGCTAAATCAAAGAATATTTCCCGNTACCTCTTTTTAGAATTTAATTAAATGACTGCAGCAAACATCCATTCCCAGAAACTTCTAATTCTGGATTTTGGGTCTCAATATACTCAACTCATCGCGCGACGCGTTCGCGAGCTAGGGGTCTACTGCGAAATCTGGGATTATGGGGTTGATGAGAAATATCTTAAAAAGTTCGCGCCGCAAGGCATGATTTTATCCGGAGGTCCGGAATCAGTTCATGCGTCGGAATCACCCAAGGCTCCAGAGTTTCTCTATGACTTTGGCGTACCTATTCTGGGGATTTGTTACGGGATGCAGGCCATGGCGGAACAATTCGGTGGCAAGGTAGCGGGTTCGGATAAATCCGAATTTGGATTCGCCCAGGTCGAGGTCACCAGACCGAATCAGTTGTTAAGCGGAATAGAAGATCGGGTTGTTGACAACGGAAATTCGCAACTTGATGTATGGATGAGCCACGGAGACAAGATTATCGAGGTACCGGAAGGATTTAGTGTCGTGGCAGCAACCGAGAGTGCTCCTATTGCCGCCATGTGTAATGAAACGAAAGATTTTTACGGTATTCAGTTTCACCCGGAAGTTACCCATACGTCACAAGGGTTGAATATCCTTGAGCGTTTCGTCAACGATATTTGTGGTTGTGAATCGCTCTGGACACCCGCCAGTATTATAGAGGACGCTATATCCACGATTGAAGAGAAAGTAGGAAACGATAAGGTATTACTGGGTCTTTCCGGCGGAGTGGATTCTTCGGTGGTGGCTGCCCTGCTTCATAAGGCGATCGGTGACCAACTCACCTGTGTGTTTGTCGATAATGGTTTGTTGAGATTACATGAAGGCGACCAGGTTATGGCAACCTTTGCCAAAAACATGGGCATGAAGGTCATCCGTGTCAATGAGGAAGACAGGTTTTTGAACAAACTAACAGGGACCGAAGATCCGGAAGAAAAACGCAAGATTATCGGTAACACATTTATCGAGGTATTTGATGAGGAGGCGACCAAACTAAAGGATGTTAAGTGGCTTGCCCAGGGTACCATTTACCCGGATGTTATTGAGTCAGCGGGATCGAAAACCGGTAAGGCTCACGTAATCAAGTCTCATCACAATGTCGGTGGTTTACCAGAAGACATGAAGCTGGAACTGGTAGAGCCTTTAAGAGAACTCTTTAAGGATGAAGTGCGTAAGATTGGCCTAGAATTAGGATTGCCCTATGAATCGGTTTATCGGCATCCATTTCCTGGTCCTGGCCTGGGGGTACGAGTACTTGGTGAGGTTAAAAAAGAGTATTGCGATATTTTGCGTCAAGCCGATGCAATTTTTATAGAAGAGCTGCATCAGGCAGACTTATATAACAAAGTCAGCCAGGCATTCGCAGTTTTTCTACCTGTTAAATCTGTAGGAGTAGTAGGCGATGCTCGTCGCTATTCCTACGTCATTACTTTGCGAGCTGTGGAGACGGTAGACTTTATGACGGCTCAGTGGGCAAGGTTGTCTCCCGAATTACTGGAAACAGTTTCCAATCGTATTATGAATGAAATAGCTCAAGTCTCGCGCGTAACCTATGATATCTCCAGTAAACCGCCAGCAACTATTGAGTGGGAATGAGGGTATGCTCTGAAACCCTTATAAACACTGGGTTTTTCAACTACACACTCTTCCTAAACTCTTGTCCTTATTGAGTTTAGAAATTAGCGCTACATAAGACACTACACACTAAGAATTGAAAACCTTACAAAACTAGAAACTAAATTCCCCAAGCCAACCTCTTTAGTGCCATTTACACGACTCAATCTTTTAATACGGTATCCGGAGAGACCGAGCAAGGCGCATTTTGGTTTTTTGCAATAGTAAGTGCAGTTGTTTGGTCGGGCGCCTCGACAATTACTTTGTAAGTTTTGGAAATCCCTTCCTGTCCCTCGTGTGAAACAAATATCGAATACCTAGCCATTACCGTTTCTCCTAAATATATTTACGCAATATTTCTTCGTTTAAGCATCTAATATGATGTATAAGAATCAAATAAAAAACAGACGTTCCAATAACGTTACCATTCGGGGTACAGAGTCAGCAAGTTTTTTGGACCGATGGCTAATCATTAAATTACTACACATTAAGAAAAAGAAAATGGGCGCCTTAAATCCTTGTTCTATAAGGGTTTTTATAACACCAATTATTGAGTGGGAATAGTTTTTTCTCCT
>PARV01000029.1 GCA_002712055.1 Gammaproteobacteria bacterium
TCGGGTCGGATTATCAATATCAGCTCCGTGCACGGGATTGTGCATATGCCGGGTCATGCGATCTATGCGGCGACGAAGGGTGGAATCAATGGATTCACACGATCCCTCGCGGTGGAGTTAGCGCCCCACCAGGTGACCTGTAATGTGATTGCGCCCGGTGCCATCCAGGTGGACCGTTACAAGGATCAGAATCTTGAGCCGCGTGCGGTTGGGGCCCACATTCCGATGCGACGTGTTGGTCAGCCGGCCGAGATCGCGGCAGCGGTGGCTTATTTGGCTTCCGACGAGGCGTCCTACGTTAGCGGTGAGATTCTCTACGTGGACGGGGGATTCAATACAACTGCGATGGGATCTCTCGAAGAAACTATAGAGTAACCAGTAGAAATGCGATTCAGCTAATTTATCGTCAGAAATCTTCTATGACGTCTCTTAGTTGAATATCCGCGTTTCCCTTAAGATTGTTCAAGAATGCCTCGAAATCGCTATTACCTAAACTATTAGCTAGTGTGTCCGTCAAGGTAATGAGCTCATCTTCTTCCAAGGAATCAATGGCTCCAGGCTGAACTTGATTAAGCTCCAAAAGCACGAAAGTACCATTATCCAAGGTAATAGTAGCTAGTACGGCTTCACTGGTAGGTCTTTGCATCTCGAAAGCTTTATTAATGATTTCTCGATTAGCCGTAAAAGCAATCCTCTCGACTGCTTCCTCAACGATCCATCCCAGTTCATTTTCTACCAGTAATTCATCTAGTCCTTCACCTGCTACTGCCGCGGCTAGCAGTCGATTCCCAAGTTCTTGTACTTCATCCTTTTCCATCTCTGTACGAAGGATTACAGCTATCTCGGGTTGCACTTCTTGAAGGGGTTGTACAACTGCTTCAGTAAATTCCCGGACGCGCAAAACCACTGCTTGCTCCGTATCTAATTCGATTACATCGCTATTATTCCCCTCAAGCAATACTGCGTCGGAAAAAGCCGCTGTAATTAAAGCCTGATTAGCAAATATTGCGCTTCCACCAGAGCGACCGATAGGCTCGCTCTGTAAAATAACAAGATTTAACTCTTCCGATATCGTCAGCAAATCGCCGGTTTCGAAAGCCAAGTTCGATAAATTCCCAAGCCTTTCACCATAAATTAATTCGACTTCAGCACTTTTTAGATCCCGTTCTATTCTCTCTGCAACTTCCTCATAGGGCTGGAAAAGATTTTCTGAGTCCTCGGTAAGTTTTACTAGGTGTACACCAAACTCCGTGACAACCGGGCCAGATAATTCATTCAGCGTAAGGGATTCTAAAACTTCTTCGATTTCCAGAGGGAAAGCGCTACCATCCGTGTAACCTATATCGCCGCCTTCTTCGGCTGAGACAACGTCGCTGGAAAACTCCAGTGCTAGAGCCCCAAAATCTTCACCATCAACAATTCTCTGCCGAGCCGCCCCTGCTAGTGCAAGAGCATCGTCTTCACCACGATCTGCTCCCACTTCAAAAAGAATATGAGCAGCACGCTTTTCCGATGAACCTTCATATGCTTCGCGTTCAGACTCATATTGGGCTCGCAGTTGGGCTTCATCGACTTGGATTTCTCCGGCAATTTGATTTTTGCTCAATACCACGTAATCCAGTAATACACTTTCTTCTTCGATGAAATTGTCCGTATTCGCTTCATAGTATGCTGCAATCTCATTATTACTAATCGCGGTTCCCAACGTACGGGCGCCTAAAGTAATCGAGATATAACGAAAATCACGGGTTTGACCGGTAAGCTCGGCGACCTTGTTTAGTTCAGCTTTAGTAACAAAATTTGAACTGGAATACGCATTCGCCATTTGGACCAGAAGAAGCTGCTGCCTTAAGAATGCGCGATACTGAGGAACATTCAAAAATTGGGCTGCCATTGTGCGTACTGCAAGATCGGAGTTAAAAACTCCGTCGATCTGAAACGCTTCGGTTTGTAATATTTGTCGATCAATTTCATTGCTAGATATAGCCATGGAGGCATCTTCTGTAGATTGTCGCAAGATAACTTGTTCGATAAGTTGATTCAAAGCTATCTGTTCAAGCAGTTCCTGATCTATCGAATCTATCCCAGCGCCGATCGAGTTTAAAAACTGCTGGGTCTCCGCCTGCAACTGAGCCTCAGTAATTTCTTCCCCATTAACCTCTGCCACTGAAGTAATGGGTAGTCTATCAATCAAGTAAGAGGCGCCAGTGAGAGCAAAGACCGCAATAATCACACCTATAATGACTTTGCTGATTACGCCTTGTGAATTATCTCTAATATCCTGAAGCATTTTCTGATTCTACGAAATTCTGAATAGTGAATAATAACTAAAAGGGCGCATCAAAGATGCGCCCTTAATGTACAAACCTGGACCGGGTCGACAAAACAGACCTGGCCCGTTAACAACCAAGACTTCCTACCAATAAGCGGAAAAATCTGTATAAAAATCCTACGCTTAACCGCTCTATTTAATATCGCAGTTTAAGCTATTACCACAGAGAATTAACTGATTCTTTAAGTGCTTTACCTGCCTTAAAACTTGGTACACGGGCAGCTTTTATTTCAATTGGCGCACCTGTTTGGGGATTACGACCAGTACGCGCTGCTCTATTCTTAGTAGCAAACGTACCAAAACCTACAAGAACAACCGGATCACCTCTCTTTAATGAACCCGTAACCGTGTCAATCATTGCATCTATCGCGCGACCCGCAGCAGCTTTTGGAAGGTCCGCACTTGCAGCAACAGCATCTATTAGTTCTGATTTATTCACATTATCCCCTTTATTTGATAGAAGTTGTTTTTCAATGAACGCTCAAATTTTTAAGCACCGATAAGAGAAAACTGATTTATAAAATACATCGAATTAGTCTCAACTCAACTAAGAAGTTTTCAACCCAAAAACAAAAATTTGTAAGCCTAGATTTAGTAGATACAGTTTTCCCGAAGATTGCCCATACTCTATGTATGACGCGATCTTTATACCAATTGCCAGAAAGCCATGTCAACATAAAACATACGGGATTAATGTGTATTTATGTGCTTTTCATCTGAGCCCTGACCTATATCTTGTTTCTTGCCTTTTTTCCCCGGTTTCGGCTTCGTTTTTTCCCTCAACGGAGTCGGTTGATATTGCAATGATTGCTCCAATACTTCATCAATCCAGCGAACTGGTACGACTTCTAGGTCAGCTTTAATGTTGTCAGGAATTTCAGTTAAGTCTCTTTCGTTGTCGGCAGGAATGATAACTGTTTTAATATTTCCGCGGTGAGCCGCCAGTAATTTCTCCTTCAAACCACCAATACGCAGTACTTGGCCACGCAAGGTGATTTCTCCCGTCATCGCAACATCAGACCGAACCGGAATATCCGTGAGCACAGAAACAAGCGCTGTACACATACCAACACCTGCACTAGGTCCGTCTTTAGGCGTGGCTCCCTCAGGGACATGGATATGCAAGTCAAACTTCTCATGAAAAGCTGCGTCTAGGCCAAGTGATTGAGCTCTACTTCTCACCACAGTAAAGGCTGCCTGGATAGACTCCTGCATGACGTCTCCTAGAGATCCCGTCTTAATGGTTTTGCCCTTACCTTCAACAGCAATAGCTTCAATAGTTAACAACTCACCGCCTACCTGGGTCCAAGCTAAACCTTTAACTTGCCCTATTTTATTCTCTTCCTCTGCCTTACCGTAATCGTATTTTCGAACTCCGGAGTAAGTTTCCAGCATTTCACTAGTAAGCTTAATTGGCTGCGCCTTTTTACCCAAGGAATTTTCTTTAACAACTTTTCGGCAGATTTTAGCTATTTCGCGTTCTAATCCGCGCACACCTGCTTCGCGAGTGTAATAGCGGACCAAGTCGCGGACAGGTTCTTCCGCGAATTCCAGTTCGTGGCCATTTAACCCATTATTTTTTTTCTGCTTAGGGATAAGATAACGCTCGGCAATATTAACCTTTTCGTCCTCGGTATAACCTGGTATCCGAATAACTTCCATTCGATCTAACAGAGGCTCTGGTATGTTCATGCTGTTAGAAGTGCAAACAAACATGACATCGGACAAATCATAATCCACCTCTAAGTAATGATCATTGAAACTATGATTTTGCTCTGGATCTAGAACTTCAAGTAAAGCCGATGCCGGATCTCCTCGATGATCCATTCCCATTTTGTCGACCTCATCAAAAAGGAACAGCGGATTCCGCACGCCGATTTTTGAAAGTTTCTGAAGTAGCTTCCCAGGTAATGACCCGATATAGGTGCGTCGATGACCTCTTATCTCGGCTTCATCTCGAACACCCCCGAGAGCCATGCGAACAAATTTTCGGTTCGTCGCCCTAGCGATAGATTCTCCTAACGAAGTTTTACCCACTCCTGGGGGGCCAACAAGGCAAAGAATTGGTCCTTTTAGTTTTTTTACGCGTTTTTGGACTGCCAGATATTCAAGGATGCGTTCTTTTACTTCTTTCAGTCCATAGTGGTCATTTTCCAAGATTTCTTCGGCTTTGACCAAATCAAGGCGGACTTTACTGCGCTTCTTCCACGGAATATTAACCATCCAATCCAGGTAAGTACGCACTACCGAAGCTTCTGAGGACATGGGCGACATGAGTTTCAGCTTGTTTAGTTCAGACAGAGCCTTTTCCTTGGCATCCTTAGACATTCCAGCTTCATCAATTCGTTGTTGGAGCTCTTCTGCCTCAGACGGCACATCTTCCATCTCGCCCATTTCCTTCTGGATGGCTTTCATTTGTTCGTTGAGATAGTACTCACGTTGGCTTTTTTCCATCTGTTTCTTAACTCTTCCACGAATCCGCTTTTCTACCTGAAATAAGTCTATTTCGGATTCAATCAAAGCCATTAAGTGTTCAGTTCTCGCTTGCAAAGAGGCCAGTTCCAATAGATTTTGTTTTTCCTGCAATTGCAACGCCATATGTGAAGCAATTGTATCTACCAATCTGCCAGGCGCATCTATACTAGAGATAGATGTCATTACTTCCGGAGGAATTTTTTTACTTAGTTGCACGTACTGATCAAATTGGGACAATAGCGACCGAATTAGTGGAGCCGATTCCTTCTCGGGCATTTCTTCTGTCTGAAGAACATTGGTCTCGGCTTTGAAATAGTCGTCTTCCAACCCAACGTTGCTTATCATCGCGCGATCTAGACCTTCTACCAGAACTTTTACAGTACCATCAGGTAGTCGAACCAACTGCAATATGGTAGCCACTGTGCCAATAGCAAATAGATCGTCCAGGTTAGGTTCATCTTCATTAGGGTTTTTCTGAGCCACCAGCAAAATTTGCTTATCGCTAGCCATCGCCGCTTCCAGGGCTTTTATTGACTTAGGGCGACCCACAAACAGCGGTTGCACTATCAAGGGATATACCACAACATCTCTGAGAGGAAGCAGAGGAAAAATCACGTGTCCTGAAAGGTCAGCAGACATATTTATAGGTCACCTCTGATAAAATCATAAAACCGTACCAAAGAAATAGGGCCTAGCCATCAATAAATCAAGGTTCGATAGCTGTATTACTCATCCACGGCCGATTTAGTGGGCTGCTCTACATTTTCATACATCAACAAGGGTTCAGATTCGCCCTCAATAACAGCCGCATCAATGATGACTTTACTAACTTCTTCAAGAGAGGGGATTTTGTACATGCTATCCAGTAGTACAGCCTCCATGATAGATCTTAATCCGCGAGCGCCGGTCTTTCTTTCCTGTGCTTTTTTCGCGATTGCAAGCAAAGCGTCCTCCCGAAATTGAATCTCAACTCGTTCCATCTCGAATAGCTTTGAATACTGCTTGGTAAGAGAGTTTTTCGGTTCACGAACAATTCTAACTAAGGCTTCAAGATCTAACTCGTCCAAGGTGGCAATCATAGGTAGCCGGCCTACAAACTCTGGAATCAATCCGTACTTCACCAAATCCTCTGGTTCTACCTCACGTAGCATCTCACCTACTTGCCGATCGTTGCTAGGACTTCTAACTTCAGCCGCAAATCCTATGCCACTCTTATCAGATCTGTCCCGAATAATCTTGTCCAGCCCTGCAAACGCTCCACCGCAAATAAACAATATATTGGATGTATCAACTTGCAGGAATTCCTGCTGCGGGTGTTTGCGCCCTCCCTGAGGAGGTACCGAAGCGATTGTACCTTCTATTAATTTCAATAAAGCCTGCTGTACGCCTTCGCCCGAAACATCGCGTGTGATCGAAGGGTTATCAGATTTTCGGGAAATCTTGTCAATTTCATCAATGTAAACAATACCAATCTGAGCCTTTTCTACGTCGTAGTCACATTTCTGCAGTAATTTCTGAATTATATTTTCTACATCTTCGCCCACGTACCCAGCTTCAGTGAGAGTGGTCGCATCAGCAATAGTGAATGGAACATCTAGAAGCCTCGCTAAGGTCTCTGCTAATAGCGTTTTACCGGTACCAGTTGGCCCTATCATCAGGATATTACTCTTACTTAGTTCTACTTCCTGATTGCTTTTAGCGTAGTTAAGACGTTTGTAATGGTTATAAACCGCCACCGACAGTACTTTCTTGGCGCTTTCCTGTCCTATTACGTAGTCGTCCAGGATATTCTTTATTTCTTCCGGAATAGGCAATTTTCGAATAGCGGACTCCGAATCTCTCTCCTGTATCTCTTCTCGGATTATGTCATTGCACAAATCCACGCACTCGTCACAAACAAACACAGAAGGCCCGGCGATGAGCTTTCGCACTTCGTGCTGGCTTTTGCCGCAAAAAGAGCAATATAACAACTTACTGTTATCGTCTCCCTTTTTATAACCATCGTCTGACATAATATAAAAAGCCTATTTTTGCATTTTCAATTTGTTAGCCAGTATACTCTTAGACTGTTCTATTTGATTAATCTGTACATTCTAGTAGAGCACTTACCATTTCTTGTTCAAAGAATCGTTTCACCCCTTGCAAAAACCAGATTCCCACAATCTTCTAAAATGGAGACAGACAGCCTTGATTGCAAGCCAAACCGTTTGAGTTTATTCAGATTCTTGCGGTTTACTCTTTTTGACGGATAGCTCACTCTTTTTATTATCTACTCTTCGTTCGATTACTTTATCGACCAGGCCGTAATCANNCGCNTCTTTGGCGCTCAGGAAATTNTCNCGCTCNGTATCNCGNGCTATNGNTTTTTCNGNTTGGCCTGTATTTATNGAAAGTAAANNATTAAGTATTCTTCTTAACTCTATGATTTCATTAGCTTGTATTTCAATATCTGATGCTTGCCCTTGAGCTCCTCCACTTGGCTGGTGAATCATCATACGAGAGTGAGGAAGAGCGAGCCGCTTACCCTTGGCACCGCCAGCTAACAACATAGCGCCCATGCTGGCCGCCTGNCCCACACACATTGTACTTACATCAGGTTGGATAAATTGCATCGTATCGTAAATGGACAAGCCTGCCGTGATTGAGCCTCCTGGCGAATTAATGTAGAGATGTATGTCCTTATCTGGATTCTCCGACTCTAAAAACAATAGCTGAGCCACAATAAGGTTAGCCATATGATCCTCGACAACCCCCGTCATGAAGATAACTCTATCCTTAAGTAGTCGGGAGTAAATGTCATAAGAACGCTCTCCTCGAGCGGTTTGCTCCACGACAATTGGTATCAAAGCAGCGTTAGGTGCTGAATTTTTAACCATTCTGAAATCCTTAACATTGTTATAAGCTTAAGCTAAACCTGAGTTTAGCCTGTTTCATCACTCTTGGNNTCAGGTTCCATAATATCCTGGTAGGAAACCTGCTTATCNTTCACTNTAGCTTGATCAATAATATAGTCGAAAACCTGATCTTCGAGTACTGTGGATTCTATTGTCGCTAATTGCTCCTTATTACCGTAGTACCAGTTAACTACATCATCAGGGGATTCGTAGGTCGATGCTAATTCTTCCACCGACTCACGCACTTTCGCAGGATCTGCCCGCAGATTCTGTTCCTGGATAACTTCTCCTAGAACTAAACCCAAACTCGCGCGGCGCTTAGCCTGCTCCTGAAAAGGCTCATCAGGGAGCATTGAAGGGTCTGCTTCATTGCCACCGCCCATTCTTTGAATAGCCTGGTTTTTCATTTGTTGAACTTCTGCCGTAATAAGGGCTTCAGGAACAGTGATATCAACCAAATCAATAACGGCATCCATGATCTTATTCTTGAATTTACTGCGACTAGCAGTTTTCATCTCACGACTCATATTGTTACTAACTTCTTTCCGAAAGGCTCCCTCGCCTCCTTCTTCTACTCCAAAGCTACGGAAAAACTCTTCATCTATCTCAGGCAAAATTTCTTCGCTCACTGAGTTGAGTGTTATGTCGAACTGGACCGCTTGGCCCGCTAATTCTTCACTGTGATACTGTTGGGGAAATTCAAGATTCAAGGTAAATACTTCCCCAGCCTTTCGACCTACAATGCCTTGCTCGAATCCAGCTATCATACGTCCCGAACCAAGTTCCAGGTTAGCGCCTTTCATCTGGCCGCCTTCAAATTCCTCACCGTTCTTCTTTCCCAAATAATCTATGTCAACCATATCCTTTTCTTGAGCTGCACGATCAATTTTCTCCCAGGTCCGACGTTGTTTCCTTAAGGTTTCTACCATTTCATCTACATCGGTATCGGTGATTTCTGCAGTAAGCATATCTACAGTAATTTTTGAAAATTCGGGCAACTCGATTTCAGGATAGACCTCAAAAATTGCTATAAATTCAAGATCCTCTCCTTCTTGTAATTTTGTTGCTTCGATTTGCGGCTGACTCGCTGGCTTTAACCTTTCTTGGTTTAAAGCATCATAGTAGCCCTGATTCATTAGCTCACCAACAACTTCCTGGCGTACCCCTTCCCCGAACTTACTCTTAACAACCTTAACCGGAACCTTACCTTTCCTAAACCCTTTTAGCTGCAAAGTCCTAGCTGTATCTTGNAGGCGGTCGTTAACGGCGGTATCGACCTTGTCACCAGGTATGGCGATGGTCATTTTGCGTTTTAATCCCTCGATAGTTTCAACTGAAACTTGCATCTAGAGCCTCTCAATTTATGGGTTTCTCTAGCCCATGTTTTTCCAATTAAAAAAGTTTGTAGCTTATTTTGTGGGCAAAGATTCACGGTGGACGGGTATAATGCTGAAAAAGCAGACACTGATTAGAAAAAATTCAATAACTTATTGAGTTTTAGCTTGATCGCAAAGTGCGCGATTTTCCCATATCGATATGTCAACTTCAATCTGTAGATCAAGGGCAGAGAACTGAATCGACATTTGAGTCAATGATGGATATTAAAGAATTTTTCAACTTAAAATTTGATCAACATTTTCTGATTACCAAAACACAGCTTAAATAATCACTCACCTTANAATGATCAAGAAACAACAGATTACAGGCGTCGTGCTAGCTGGCGGGAAAGCGTCAAGGATGGGATTTCGAGACAAGGCTTTCGTCATATTAGATGATGCTCCTCTTATAGAACATGTCGTCGCGAATAGTGCAGAGCAGGTCGGGCAACTGATTATTAGTGTAAACCGAAATTTAAAAAAATTTGAATATCTGAAATTACCGCTAATATCTGACATCAAACAAGCATATAGCGGCCCTCTTGTCGGCATTTGCAGTGCGATGCATTGGATGCTCTCCACAGGAGTCCAGCCAGACTCTGCTTATCTGGCCTGCTTTCCAGCAGATGTGCCGTGGTTTCCCCATANCCTTGTAGAAAAGCTAAAACAGGAATTGGAAGACAAAGATAAGCAAGTCGCTTGGAGTGAATGTGCCGGGCAAGTACAGCCCCTCTTCTCTTTATGGTCTCTGAAAACTCTGCCAATTGTTGAACAGGCTATTGAAAATGGGCTCTTCGGCCCGAAACCAGTCATGTCGGCAGTTGANAATGTCTTAGTAAAGTTCGAAAAAACAGACCGTCGACATTTTTTGAATATTAATACTAAAGAAACGCTACAAATTGCCAAAAGTTTCATCGAACCATAGAAATTTTTTTATTATTTTACTACAGTATTTTTTTTTGTTCGTTTAAAAGTTTTTTCTATCCCTTTGTTTCTACACGAAAAANAAAACCCCTTGTATTTTCAAAAAACTCTGTACCTTGTTGATATAACTCTATAATTTTACTTGATTAAAAATTGTACAACCTATTTGTGCCAAGAGAAATGGCANATTTTTTGCGGCCTTTAAATATAATTTAATAATGATTATTGTTTCTCTACTCGCTAGCTTAGGGTTACACACTGANTTTATAGTCAGAGCTAACAACTTGTTNGCTGTAGCCGTAAGCTAGCGGAGACCAATCCGGTCTAAGAGCTGATTTGAGGCCTGCTCGACTATTAGGAATAACATCAATGACCGATCCTCAAGAGAAAGATCTATGCCTTTCTGAAGACCCTGCGCTTAGTTATCGCGTGTTTACCCANCAAGACGTCTGGTATTTCGAAACCCGTGAAGGTCAAATTGTCGGTCCGTTTAGGTATCGTTCAGAAGCCGAAAGCAATCTCAATCACTTCATGGNAAACCTTAGGGAGAAGCTGGCTCGATCCAAATAAGAGGCTTTCTTCCGTTCTGCTGTAGCGCTTGCATTAATTTTCTTCTATCTTTTTAAAAACTAAGGAAGCAGAATTTATACAGTAGCGCAGCCCTGTTTTTGGAGGTCCATCCGGAAACACGTGTCCCAAATGTGATTCACACTTCTTACATATTACCTCGGTCCTGATCATTCCACCGGAANTATCTGCTAATTCAGTAATATTGCTCTTTGATGAAGGCTGATAAAAGCTTGGCCAACCNGAACCCGAATCATATTTTGCATCTGACGAAAAAAGATTTAAGCCACANCCGGCACAGTTATATATCCCTTTATCTTTTAAATTCCAATATCTCCCTGTGAAGGCACGCTCAGTNCCCTTCTTTCTGAGCACATGGTAACTCTCCTCGTCGAGCTCTTCCTGCCATTGCTGTTCGGTTTTAGCAATCTTATTCGGTATGTCTGCTTTTTTTAACATCAATTACACCCACCAATTCATATCTGGCCTAACTTATTGTAGAATAAAGCTTTTCAGGCGGGAAGTATNGTAATCAATACTGTGCCTTTCTAACGAATCACTATTCTGTGAACCCGAGATTTTATCGAAATCGGAAAGAAATAGTTACATCATCCGCTAACTAGTCGACTATGGAACAGATTGAGCCAATAAATGATATCTGTCTCAATAATATTGAGCAATCTCATAAGCTCGATAATATCTGCTACGACATTCGCGGACCTGTACTTGAAGAAGCGCAACGACTAGAAGNAGAAGGGCACGAGATATTAAAGCTTAATATCGGCAACCCCGCTGCTTTTGACTTCAACGCCTCAAACGAGGTTCTGCTCGATGTAGTACAAAACCTTCACAACGCTCAAGGTTACAGCAATTCAAAAGGCCTCCATTCAGCGCGCAAGGCCATTATGCAAGAATGCAAGACGCTAGAAATCGCCAATGTCAAGATAAACGATATCTATCTAGGCAACGGTGTGAGCGANCTAATAATGATAGCAATGCAGGCTCTGCTTAATGATAGTGACGAAGTGTTAATCCCAGCACCGGATTACCCGTTGTGGACTGCNGCAGTGAGTCTTAGTGGGGGGCAACCAATTCATTATGTATGCGATGAGCAGGCAGATTGGTTTCCTTCGATCACAGACATTGAATCAAAAATTACAGACCGAAGTAGAGCCTTAGTCATTATCAACCCAAACAACCCAACAGGAGCTGTTTATAGCCATGAAATTNTGTTGGATTTAATTGAGCTTGCACGCAAGCACAAACTAATCCTATTTGCCGACGAAATATACAGTAAGATAGTGTACGACGATGCCAAATATATTCCGGCTGCTTCCCTGTGCGATGACCTTTTTATTGTTACCTTTAACGGACTGTCAAAATCATACAGACTCGCAGGATTTCGATCCGGTTGGATGATNCTGAGCGGNCCCAAAGAAGCCGCTAACAACTATATTGAAGGTCTCGAAATACTTACAAACATGCGCTTATGCGCAAATGTTCCAGCACAGCTTGCTATACAGGCNGCTCTGGGAGGTTATCAAAATATAAACGAATTAACCTTGCCTGGAGGCCGGCTCTTGAAACAACGCGATTTGGCCTGCCAATTATTAAATCAAATCCCGGGTGTGAGCTGCGTTAAACCTAAAGGCGCTATCTATCTGTTCCCCTGTCTCGATCCAATGGTATATAAGATCGATGACGATATCGCTCTAATCTTAGATATTCTTAATCAGAAAAAAATACTGGTAGTACAGGGCAGTGCATTTAATATAGGAGATAAACAGCACCTAAGGCTGGTATTCCTACCCAAGGTGGATGAGCTTAGGAAGGCAATTACAAAAATCAGCAGCTTGCTTGAACANTATCGGTCGCCTTAGTAAAACTCCATATCCAGAGCCTCCAAGATGGACCGCTGCGTTTCTGCTAAATTTGTATACGGTAGCTTCATTTTATTGAATTCTCTGCGCGTAACCATATTCTGACGAAATCGATCAAAAACATCTGCTCTATTTTCATGTGCATAAGACATTTTGAATTTTTTACTAAAGTTACATAACGGGAATAATTTTAGTACGGTTGCCCATGGGTCATCCTTCAGAATATTAGTAATCTTAAGTGCCTTACTATCCTCATATGTAGGCTCTTCTTGCCCTGGCAGATCGAATTCCTTTCGAAACCGTCCTAAAACGTGAGTTATGGCTCGTCTTTTTGCTTCAACGCTGTACCCAGCAATATGAGGCGTCGCAATATCCACCCTTTCCACTAAAGAGGAATTGGGAGTTGGTTCGTTTTCCCAAACATCGACGATACAAGTAAGATCTGGTCGTTTAATTAGNAGTTTAAGCAGAGCNGCNTCATCAACTACGGANCCCCGNCAGGTATTTATTAACGTAGCTGAATGGGGCAACNTCGCCAAAAATGCAGCATCTATAAGCCCGTAGGTTGGATAGTCGTTTTCCATGGTTAGCGGCACATGCAAGGAAACTACATCGCATTGCCCAACCGCGTCCATAGAGCAGTACTTTTCGAGTGAAGATGCAGTAGCTGCACGTTGTAATAAAGGATCGCAAATACGNACATCAACATTCAATCGNNNTAATTTCTCGGCAAATAGCCCGCCAACATTACCTCCNCCAATGATGCCTATTTTGCAATCTTCTAGACTGAGAGATTTCTTAGTTATGCAATAGGCAAGCGCAGCGAAACAATAGTCTACAACAGCGTTAGCATTACTGCCTTTGGCATCAACAAAGGTTATATCTCTGCTTGCCAGATAAGTATTATCAATATGGTCGGCCCCNCTGGTGAAAGTGCCTACGAACCTAACATTAGAAGTTTTCAATAATTCAGCATCTACCTGAGTTACAGATCGTACCAGCAANGCTTCTGCACCTTTCAAATGNTCCCTATCTAGTTGTCGCCCAGGAACGAGGACCAACTCGCCGNTTCCTTCAAATGCTCTCTGAATATCGTACAGGTTAGCATCCNCAACTATTTTCATAATAAAATTACTATGTATTAAGTCTCTGAGCCAATGTCATTAATCGTTCCTGATCTCGTGGCCCAAATTTGTAAGTTTTGAAAAATTCACAAAGTACAGCTTCATTGACTGGCTGCGGTACTAGATTTTCCAAGACAACGTGAGAAAATGGTTCTTCTGTATCTTTAACATCACACACAATAGTCGCCAGAACTTTACTTAGTTCCGCAAGGTCGCGGTGTTTCCCCAATAATTCTGTTAAACGCGCTGCCCCACGAAGTTGCAATGTCTTTACTTTATCAAGATTCAGATAGATCGATTCTAATGATGAAAACTGGTTCAGCAATTCCTTAGCTTTTACAGGGCCAACTCCAGGCACACCTTTAATGCAATCAACCGAATCACCAATGAGCCCCAAATAATCTGGAAACTGTTCTGGATGCACGCCAAATTCATCTATTATGTGACTACGGAATCGTTTTCTATTGCCATTATAATCCCATAAACAATCAGACTCTTTCTTCAGTAGCTGAACAAGATCCTTGTCGCATGAAACTATATTTACATCGCACTCTTTTTCGTCCCGAACCCTGGTTGCAATTGTTCCTATAATATCGTCTGCTTCGTACACTTTGCTAGAGAACGATGGTAATCCCATGATCGAACAGAAATCACCACAGCCCGTCAGCTGCATTTGAAGATTTTCGTCAGGTAATTCGCGGTTAGACTTGTAATTTCTGCAGAGTTTGTGTCGAAATCCACAAAACAGACTTTCATCATGGGCTACAGCAATATGATCGGGCTTGACCCGGCGCATAAATTGTAACAAAAAGCCTGCAAAACCATACAGCGCACTTAATTCTTTTCCGCTCTCATCATAACATTCAACATAAGGTGAAAAGTGCGCTCGGAAAATATAGATAGAAGCATCTATCAAGTAAACTAGGGGGTTAGCTTGCATAGAAATCACTAACCCTTACCCTTTTTTACCCGGACTTTTTTTTGATTATATAAAAGTACTCTCCACCTCGCTTCCCACTTTCCAGCAATTCATGCCCCAGATAAAGACAGAATTTAGGAATATCTCGCGTTGTTGAAGGGTCGGTAGCTCTTAAGCTTAACGCTTCTCCCGGCCTCAATTCACGAATTTTATTATGAAGCAACATAACTGGTTCGTGGCAGTATAATCCAGTAGCATCTAACTCCCTATTTGATACTGTGTTATTCACTTGTTTTGTTGTTTCATTCGAATTCTCAGGCATTTCTTTAGTGGTTACCTGTTTGGAACCAGATTGCAGGTTTGAGTTTCGTCATCAAAGTTTATCTTAATATCTCCCTTCAGTAACTGCTGCTTTATTTGTTCTATTTTCTGCTCAAATGAATATTCCTTAATACCATATTCAGTTCCTTCGCGAGTGATATATTCCTGGATTATAGCCTTGAGAGCTTCCTCTGAAATTTCGGTATAGGGGATATCCATAATAAGCACTTATTAACAGCGTATTTTGATCTGAACTTAACAGCTAAAACTGATCACTTAAACAATATCGACTAAATTCAGACGAGACTCAACCTCACGAATCACTCGCAAATCCTTAAAAGGAAATAGATTAACATCTGCTAACTGCGACAGAGAAACACTGGTCATGCTGCGAAATATCGACCCTATTCGCCCGGGGTACTCTTTCTCCCATTGCCGTAGCATAGACTTTATCGCTTTTCGTTGTAGATGACTCTGACTGCCACACAGGTCACAAGGAATAATCGGGAAGTTCATAAATTTGGCATAACGGACGATTTCTAATTCTTTACAGTATGCCAGCGGTCGAATCACTACGTTCCGTTTATCATCGCTCAATAATTTTGGGGGCATAGCACTCAATCTTCCCCCATGAAACATATTAAGAAATAATGTTTCTATAATATCGTCGCGGTGGTGGCCTAGTGCAATCTTATCAGCACCCACAGATATAGCGTGGTTATAAAGAATGCCCCGACGCAATCTAGAACAAAGTCCGCAATAGGTTTTCCCGTTCGATATCTTTTCTTTAACTATGGAATAGGTATCTTGTTCAATTATGTCGTAATCAATTTTTAACTTATCCAAGAATTCAGGCAACACATGAGCAGGGTATCCAGGCTGCTTCTGATCAAGGTTCACGGCGCGTATTTGAAAATCTATCGGTGCATATTTCTGCAGATTTAAGAGAATATCTAGTAACGTGAAAGAATCTTTTCCTCCAGAAAGGCACACCATAACCAGATCTCCATCCTCGATCATATTGAAATCGGCAATGGCGCGCCCAACATCACGTCTAAGATTCTTTCGGCTTCGGTTGAGTTCTAATTGGTCTTTTCTAGCGGTCACTACTATCGCCCCCAGCTGTAAATTACACCCGCTCCAAGATTGTCGCTATACCTTGGCCCAACCCAATACACATGGTAGCTAAACCTAAGGTCACATCTTTTTCCTCCATGTTATTAAGTAAAGTCGTTGTAATGCGAGTTCCGGAACAGCCAAGAGGGTGGCCTAGTGCAATGGCTCCGCCCTTAAGGTTAACTTTCTCATCGACAACATCTAATAACTCCAAATCCTTCAACACGGGCAGTGATTGAGCGGCAAAAGCTTCATTCAATTCGACACATTCTATATCACTAATCTTTAAACCAGCTTTCTTCAGCGCTTTCTGAGATGCCGGCACAGGGCCATAACCCATTATGGACGGAGCTACGCCTGCATAGGCCATCGATTTTATCCTAGCCCTGATATTGAGATTCAACGACTGCGCCCTTTCCGCCGAAAGCAATAACATAGCTGAAGCTCCATCAGAGATTTGAGAGGAGGTTCCCGCGGTAACCGTTCCATTAACAGGATCAAAGACAGGTCGAAGCTGAGCAAGACTTTCCATGCTGGTATCTGTTCGAATAGTTTCATCGTTTTCCACTAATATTTTAAACCCTTCGTCGTTATGTCCCTCGATTGATACTATCTCATTTTTAAAACCACCATCGCTCCGAGCCTGGCCGGCAAGCTTGTGGGAACGCACCGCAAATTCATCTTGTTGTTCGCGCCCGATGCCATGCATTCTGGAGAGCACCTCCGCTGTTACCCCCATCATCCATGAAGCCTTAGCAATGTATTTCGATGCCTTTGGATTAGGTATCAGCCCATGGGTCATTTTCACATGCCCCATGTGTTCGACACCACCCACGATAAATTGATCGCCATTGTCACTCTGAACCGCAGCCGCAGCTGTATGCAAAGCAGACATAGAAGAGCCACAAAGTCGATTTATAGTCTGGCCGCAAGTTGAATGTGGTAACACTGACATCAATACAGCATTGCGTGCAATATTCCAGCCTTGTTCAAGAGTCTGATTAACACAACCCCAAATTACATCTTCGGTTTCTTCAGCCTGAATAGACGGATTGCGCTCAATCAAAACATCGATTAGGTGCGCAGAAAGCTCCTCCGCCCGCACATTTCGAAAAGCCCCTCCTTTAGAACGAGCCATTGGACTTCTAATTCCATCGACTATTACTGCATCTCTAGCATGTAAATTCATACTGTTCCTCTCTCCGCTTTACCCGTAGTACTTTCCGCCCGCAGCGGCCTTGGCTACCATTTTCTCAGTAGGCTGATAGGCATCCCCCAGCTCTCTGTATTTGTCCGCAATATCACAGAAAGCTTTCACACCGATACTATCGATATAACGCAGAGCACCTCCCCGAAATGTTGGAAATCCAATACCCAATATTAATCCCATATCAGCTTCAATGGGTGTTTCGACAATAGCATCTTCTAGACATCTCACTGTTTCCAGGCACATAGCTATCATCATACGCTCAACTATCTCATCATCAGTGAAATCACGAGGCGTTGACCTGACTCCCTCCAGCAATGTGTCTATATCTGGGTTTTCGTGCTTTTTGGGTTTGCCTCTCTTGTCTGGTTCATAAAGATAAAAGCCATTACCAGATTTCTGCCCAAACCATTTTTTTTCATAAAGCTTATCTGTAGCACTATCAAAGGTATGCCTCATGCGCGAGAAGCCATCCGCCATAACCTCTTGGCAATGCACGGCAGTGTCAATACCAATCACATCTAGCAGATATGCTGGTCCCATCGGCCAACCAAAAGTTTCCATCACTTTGTCGATCTGCCGAAAGTTGGCACCATCATGAATTAATTGAGAAAAAGCACCGAAGTAAGGAAAAAGGATACGATTAACGAGAAATCCAGGACAATTATTAACTACAATAGGGGTCTTCCCCATTCTTTTTGCATAAGCGACAGCAGTGGCGATTGCCGCTTCGCTACTGCGAGTACCACGTATCACCTCCACCAAAGGCATGACGGGTACTGGGTTAAAAAAATGCATGCCACAGAAATTCTCTGGCTGCTTAAGAGCTGTAGCTAGCTCATCTACTGAGATGGTCGACGTATTAGTGGCAATAATAGTATCGTCACGAACCAACTCTTCCAGCTCAGACAATACCTTCTTCTTAACATCACTATTTTCGATAACGGCCTCCACCACAATATCTGTCTTATCAAACCCCTCATAAGTTAAGCTAGGTTTGATATTAATAATCACTTTCGCCATTTTGGTAGAATCCATCTTTCCTCTAGCCAGCTGTTTATTTGCAAGTTTTTGGGCTTCACTCATCCCTAAGTCGATCCCTCCTTGCACAATATCTTTCATGATAATCGGCGTACCTTTTAATGCTGATTGATAGGCAATACCTCCACCCATTATGCCAGCCCCCAGCACAGCTGCCTGTCTAACCTCTATAGCATTAGCGCTAAGCTTTTTAGTTTTCTCAGCCAAAAACTGATCATTAAGGAACATCTGCACCAAATTGGCAGCAACTTCGGACTTAGCAAGCGACACAAAACCCCTATGTTCTATCTCGAGAGCACCAGCCCTGTCTAGAGTCGCAGCATCCCGCATTACTTGAATAGCGGTACCTGGTGCCGGATAGTGAACACCCGCTTTACTTAGGACCATCGCTTTCGCTGTATCAAAAGCTACATTCAATTCGATTGGAGAAAGAGGCAATGGAGAAGTTTTACGCTGTCTTATTTTCTGATAGTCGAACTTGCCTTCGTTGCTCTGCTGAATAAGTGTAACAGCAGCTTCCAGAAGATTATCTTCTTCCACAATCGCATCCAGTAACCCTTCTTCAAAAGCCTGCTTAGCCTTAATATGGGATCCGCTACCTATCCAATGATTGGCATTGTCGGCTCCTATCAACCGAGGCATGCGCACCGTACCCCCAAATCCTGGAAGAATCCCAAGTTTTACCTCTGGGAAGCCGACCACAGCTCTACTAGTACCAATACGATAGTCCGTACAAATTGCCATTTCAAATCCACCGCCAAGCGCAAAACCGTTTATAAGCGTTACCGTGGGTATTGACAGATCTTCGATTTTATTGAAAATCTTGTTGCCTTCCTCCAGCCACTGCATTATCTGATTTTCAGGTTCATCAAACTTCGCTGTAAATTCTTTAATGTCGGCTCCCACTATAAACGCGGGCTTAGCACTAGAAAAAATAACTCCCTTGATCTGCGGGTCTTCAAGCTTTACTACCGCCGCTTGCAACTCCTCTAAAGTCTGTTGATTGAATTTATTAACTGAAGATCCTTTCAAATCAAAGACCAGATGAGCGACGCGAGATGGTAGCAAATCCACTGCTAACGCATTGCCTTGGTATATCATCTATCTCTCCTATCCCCAGTTATTACCAATTTTTTAGGGGGCGGCATTATACCTTTGCCCCTAGTGATTAAGAAGGCATCAATCCCGCCAGCAACAGTTGTTTTGAGGTATCATTTGCTCTACTAGTTTTTTATATGGAAAAAAATCAGTGAGAGCAATATTCATAACTGTGTTACTGCTAACAAGCATGGGGCAGGAAAGCTCTGCAGCGGAAAGTGGCGTTATAGTTCTTTATCACCACGTGGCTACCAACACGCCTTCCTCAACAAGCATTTCTCCCGAAGACTTTAGAGCTCACCTGGAGTACCTTCGAGATAATCAATTTAACGTTGTTAGACTGGACACACTAATTGAAAGTTTGAAAAACCAACGGCAGTTGCCAGATCGAACCATTTCAATCACATTCGACGATGGTTACATATCAATATATGAAGAAGCTTTCCCTATACTCCAATCCTTTGGATTTCCGTTTGCTCTATTTGTGAGCACAGATCCACTCAATCGTAACCAGACAAATTACATGAACTGGGAACAGGTGCGGGAAATATCCGAAGCCGGCGCTCTTATCGCTAATCATATGGTAGACCATCCTTATATGTTGAATCGACTCAATGGAGAAAATCAACAACAATGGTTGGAACGCCAACGTATGGAGATACTAGAAGCTGAAGAAACGATTGAGCGGGAGACCTCTCAATCTCACCGATACTTGGCTTATCCCTACGGGGAATTTAATCCAGCAATCAAATCGATGCTCGAAGAACTAGATTTTATAGGTCTAGCACAAAATTCCGGGGCGGTGGGATTTAATTCCGATTTCCAAGCTCTGCCTCGCTATCCATTAGCTAGTATCTATGCAAGTCTTGATACTGCCCGTTCGAAATTCGATTCCAAAGCTTTTAATGTAAAACTTGTAAGACCTGCATCACCTGAGGTTAGCGTCCGAAATCCCTCTGTTACTCTGGAATTCGCGCCCGGGAACTACAATTTTTCGCAGATCGGATGTTTTGCTAATAGCGAGCCGATACCATTAAACTGGCAGGATCGAGAGGCCGGGCTGCTCGAGCTCATTCCTAACCAAGAATATGGAGGAAGACGCTGGAGGTATATTTGTACAGCGCCAGACCCAGGAACAAGTCGCTATTATTGGTATTCAGTGCAGTTTATAAATACCGGAAATTAAAGGGGCTATCCTTCATCTCTCAATCGAAGATTATTTTGGATAATTAGGTTCCGAACTTCATCTACATAATTATTACCACGTTCTGAGTAACGATCTAGCCCGTAGGCCAATCCCATGGGATCAAGTCTTCCCTGACGTTCTCGCATGACAGCCCTGACCTCTCTTAAGTAGCTGTAGGACGGGTGACTATTAATATTCAAAATATAGGCCTGGACCGACCGTTCTACGGATGTGAAACTTTTTACTTCGTGGGTTGCTCCGCTGCGACGCTCAGCCGGCACGATGCCGCAGCCTTTCTTATAACACCATTGCCCGAACACATTATTCCCCTCTAGTGCAAATCTAGAAGTCCCCCAAGCAGATTCATTAGCCGCTTGAGCTAGTGCAAGGGAAACAGGTATAACGTCAACCCGCAGAATTAACTCGTTGATAATGTCCTGGTCACTAGCAAATTGACTTAATTCCATACGATAGGCTTCAGCTAGACTCAATACCCAACGCCTTTCTCTGGGACTAAAGGTAAGACCACTGTTTGAAATATCAGCGTAGGATTCCAACTCTTTACGTAGCGCCTCTATCGCCGTGTTCTCCGCCACAATGTAGTCCTGCAGGTAATCCAAAAACTGTTGTTTCTTTACTGCGACACTTTGTATAGAGGTAAAATCAGGGAATACGTTAACCGGGTCATGATCATTGACTAACTCAGGATCAACAGGATCCTCTGAACTCAAAAACTGCAAACCTAAAATCAGGCAGACACTAACCACAATCAGACTAGTGAGCGACACTAATAGGGGCCTGTGAATGTTATCGAGCAAATTCTTCATAAGAATATTAGCTAATCATTTTATCAAAAGCTGGTCTTTCTATCCCTTAAAACGCAACTCCATCTGTAAGAGATGTAATAACACGTATTGAAATTGTTGCTAGCCCTCTCAAGTCATTGAGAACTATGCTAATTCAACTGTATATCGACCGAATTCAGCATAACACAAGAAAGCATACTTCATTATATCCTGCGTCTGAAAGAATGAAATGATCGTGGTTCAAAATGTAGGCACAACAACCTAATTCAGTAATTTGCGAAATGATAAATTAGTGTATAGCTAAATTTTTATGTAGGCTCGTGTTTACTACCACCCAGGCAATCTGGCGATGCCGGACTATTGTGATGACGCTCTTCCCATTCTTGTTGTGAATAGAGATGTAAAGCTAACGCATGAACGCCGGTGTTTAACTCTTCGGTTAACAGCTTATATACATATTGATGGCGCTTTACGCGAGAGAGATCTGTGAAATATTCCGATACTACAGTCACCTTAAAGTGCGAGTCTCTTGCAGGCCCTCCATGCATGTGGCTTTCATTTTCGACTTTCAACACACTAGGGGTTAGCTTTTCCCCAATTTTTGAGTAGATAATGGATTCGGTAATTGATTGTTTTTCCATACTCGATATTTTATGTAAATAACAGTTGAGCAAAATATAAATGTAACCTGATTATAACGCGAAGTCGCGTAGTAAAGATCGGTATTGTACTAAGTTAAGTTAAGTTCCATTATTTACCTGAGAAGGCCGTTGATGAATATATCTTGGTACCCAGGACATATGCACCAAAACCGCAAGGCATTAGACAAGCTCTTGCAACAGGTCATCGCCGTTATAGAGGTGCTGGATGCCCGTGCACCTAAAGTCACCACTAACCCGATATTTTCAGAAACTTATCGAAATAAACCCTGCATCAAGATCCTTTGTAAAGCCGACCTAGCTAATCCAGAAGCAACCACCAAATGGCAAAATTATTTCAATACTCAACCAAATACAGTGTGCCTAACTAGTGCGCTCGAAAGCACAGTGACCAAAAAACTACTGTTACAAGCTGTTAAGCGTGTAGTGGACAGAAAAAGCATAAGAAGTGAGTCTAAGCACGATCTCGTGATAATCGGTATTCCCAACGTGGGGAAATCAACATTGTTAAATAAATTGGCTAAGCGGAAGCTAGCCAAAACCGGTAACGAACCAGCATTGACTCGCTCACAACAACGCATAAGACTGGACGATTCTTGGCATCTAATCGACACGCCCGGAATACTGTGGCCAAAGCTGGAGAATCAGGATAAGGCTTTTGTACTCGCTATGCTCGGCAGTATTCGTAATACAGCATTCGAAACGGAGGAAATAGGTTGGTTTGCTGCTGAGTTGTTACTTGCTCATTTCAGGACTAAGTTAATAACCCGTTATGGATTATCTGTGCAGATCAGAACTCCCGATCAGCTTCTCCTATTCATAGCGCAAACTAGAGGGGGACTTTCAAAAGGAACCCGACCCAACTTCCATAAAGCTTCTGAAACGTTACTAAATGATATACGCTCGGGTAAACTAGGCCCCCTAAGCCTGGAGCATGCCCCTGGCTGAGAGCATTTCCCAATAAAAAGAGTTAAGGACAGCACCAAATCATGGTAGACGCTAATACTCTCGAACAACATGAGCATTCATCTGGCTCATTGCCTGCTAACTTACATTCTGCTTTTAAATGGCACTGTAGCGAACATATACCATCGCTAAATATCGTCATGGAAAAATATGTTCATAAGATTACTGGCGCTGTTCATTACCATCTAGCTAGTAAAAACACAGAGAATGTATTCTTGGTAGCTTTCAGAACAGTACCCGGCGACTCAAGCGGTGTAGCTCATATCTTAGAACACACAGCGTTATGCGGAAGTGAGAAATATCCTGTTCGCGATCCATTCTTTATGATGATTCGTCGTTCGTTGAACACTTTTATGAATGCCTTTACAAGCAGCGATTGGACAGCTTATCCATTTGCCAGCAAGAATCGAAAAGACTTTAACAATCTTTTAAGTGTATACCTTGACGCAGCATTTTTTTCGCGGTTACACAAACTGGATTTTGCTCAAGAAGGTCACCGACTAGAATTTGCAGAACCCAATAACCCCAGTAGTGAGCTTTTATATAAAGGAGTGGTTTATAACGAAATGAAAGGCGCCATGAGTTCCACAAATAGTGTCTTATGGCAAACTATGAGCAAACACCTATTCCCAACGACGACCTATCACTATAACAGTGGCGGCGAACCAGAACATATCCCTGAACTGAGTTATGAAGACCTTATCAATTTTTACAAAACCCATTACCACCCGAGCAACGCTGTATTTATGACTTATGGTGATATTCCAGCCAATGAACATCATCTCGTATTTGAAGAACTGGCTCTTTCTCGATTCGAGCAACTCGACGTAACTATAGAAGTTAAGGACGAAAAGCGTTACCTAGCACCCATAACAGTCGAAGAAACTTACGCCTCAGATAGTAGTAATCCTGATAAGTGTCATATTGTTCTTGGGTGGCTGCTCGGAAACAGCACTGACTTATCAGAGTTATTCAGATACCAGCTACTCTCTAGCGTATTGCTAGATAACAGTAGTAGTCCACTATTAAAAGCGCTGGAAACGTCCAAGCTCGGAAATGCACCTTCTCATATGTGTGGCCTTGAAGACTCCAACCGTGAAGCAAGCTTTATGGCTGGCCTACAAGGCTGTGCTTCCGCAGCAAGCGCAGAGGTCGAAGCTCTTGTACTAGATACACTAAAATCCGTGGCAGCCGGTGATTTGCCTCAAGAACTGGTGGAAGCCGCCTTGCATCAACTAGAATTAAATCAGAGAGAGATCTCCGGCGACAGCTACCCCTACGGCCTACAATTAATTCTGACAGGACTATCTACTGCGGTTCATCGGGGTGATCCCATTAAGTTACTGAATATCGAGCCAGTGTTGGCCGAATTGCGCGATGCAATTAAAGATATAGAGTTTATCCCGAACCTAATTAAGGAACTATTGTTAGAAAATACTCACCGCGTTTTGCTAACTCTCAAACCCGACCCAAAGCTAGACGAGTGGAAAATAAACGCAGAAAAGCAAAAACTTAAAAATATTAAGGCAGCCTTGTCTGCCTCCAGTATTGATCAAATCATTGAGCAAACTCAAGCGCTCGCTAATCGCCAATCACAGCACGATGACCCCGATGTATTGCCTAAAGTTACATTGGCAGATGTCCCAGCCAAAATTACGGAACCTTCTCGCGAAAGCGATCATCTGACCAAATCAAATACACCCTTAAGCTACTACGGCCAAGGCACCAATGGACTGAGCTACCAGCAAGTCGTAGTTGATTTACCTAAATTAAATTCCGAGTTTACAAACATTCTTCCTCTGTATACTAGTTGCTTGACGGAGTTTGGTATCGGACAAAATAGCTATGAGGAAGTACAAGCTTGGCAAGCTCAAGTTAGCGGTGGCATCAGTTGTTTTAGTAGTATTCGGAGTGGCCAAGATGATGTTCAACAAACTAAGGCCTTCTTAACCATTTCCTCTAAATCCCTGGCATCAAACCACAAAGAGATGTCAAGCCTGCTATTTAAAACTATTTCGGCGGTCAGGTTCGACGAAGAAAAGCGCCTCAACGAACTTCTCGAACAGCTTTATACAAGTAAAATGGCCAGCATCACGGGACAGGGACACAGTTTGGCGATGATTCTTGCTTCCAGTAAGATGGGCGCCAATGCCCATCTAACGCATTGTTTTGGAGGTTTAGAGGGAATTCGCCGACTGAAGAAACTCCGCGATAAACTTGAGTCCAAAACCACAATAGCACATCTACTCACACAGTTTGCAGAGCTTCATGAAATGATCTGCAATGCTCCGCGACAGTTTTTACTCATTGGTGAACCTGAGCTAAAGAACTCTCTTATCGCCGATATAAATAAAACTTGGTCGGATTGGGAGTGCCCTAAACAGGGCTCTGTTTTTAGCTTAACGCCAATTAGAAAACGCGTGCTCGAGGCATGGACAACCTCAACTCAGGTAAATTTCTGCGCAAAGGCTTATCCGACGGTACCTGCATCACACGAAGACAATGCGGTGCTTCATGTTCTTGCTGGCTTTATGCGAAATGGCTACTTACACCGTGCTATAAGAGAACAAGGCGGGGCATATGGCGGTGGGGCCGGTCAGGATGCCAATTCAGCTTCGTTTCGGTTCTTCTCCTACCGCGACCCAAGGATAAATGAAACTTTAGATGATTTTGACCGTGCGCTGGAATGGGCAGTCTCCGGGAAACACCAGAATTACCAGCTTGAAGAAGCCATACTAGGGGTAATTGCTACTATGGATAAGCCTTCATCACCTGCTGGAGAAGCAAAGCAGTCCTTTTACAATAACTTATTCGGCCGTACGCTAGACCAAAGAATAAAGTTTAGGCAACGTGTACTGGCTACGACGCTTGATGATCTAAGAGGTGCAGCATCCCAGTATTTCGATCCGATGAAATCTAGCATAGGGGTAATTACAAATAAGGAAACGGTTGGATCTCTGACGAACTCCGACATAGAAATAATAAATTTATAATAAAACCAGCCACTTAAAAAATTTAATTAATTTATTTTGATCTCTTGGGAGTCAGTAAAATATTTAAGTTGCAACGGAACTTAATTTTCAAGGCGTGGTCTCAGTAAGTGTAGATAAAATTCAGACAAAGTTATAAATTTTGTTTAGTTTATCTCTCCCTTGATAGTATTTTAAACCCAACTCCGCTGGTGTTGGGTTTTTTTTCGGACCGAATTTTCTCAACCCACATAGCAACAACCTTACTTGCTTCTCCCTAGCATATTAAAATGAATTTGATCAATTGTGACGTAAGGGATCTAGCATAATTCGTATAGATCTTGCCTCCACCCTAATTCTTAATCTAACAATTCCCTGCCATAATTTACTTACAATTAGGCTACATTTCTCTATACTAGGGCCGCCGGCAGGACTAGGCCCCATAACACATCCAGGGGTTATGCCGTAGCGATCATTTATGTAGCAATGAGCATTAAGAAATAGGCCTCACGGCCGCTAGTAGTAGTGGTTACCTTTGTTAGTTGTGCGGTGACCAAACCCACGTAGTCATTGAGGTAGCAGTAGACATTAAGCAATGAAACCCACCAATATTGCTGACCCAAACTACTTTCATAAAGTAGTTGATTGTCAGTGGGCATGCCCTGCCCATACTCCCGTCCCAGAATACATCAGGCTTATCGCCGAAAAGCGGTATACCGATGCCTACATGATTAACTGGCAATCAAATGTATTTCCCGGCATTCTCGGTCGAACCTGCGATCGGCCCTGCGAGCCGGCTTGCCGTCGTACGCGTGTCGAAGAGGAGCCCGTTGCGATTTGTCGCTTAAAACGCGTAGCAGCCGACTTTAAGTCAGATATCAAAGACCGTCTACCAGCTATTCCAAATAAGAAAAACGGTAAGCACATAGCTTTAATAGGAGCCGGACCTGCCTCGCTTACCGTAGCTCGTGATTTATTGCCTCTAGGATACGAAATAACACTGTTTGATCGGGACAAGAAGAGCGGTGGAGCGATGCGTACTCAAATCCCTAGATTCAGGCTTCCAGTAGAGGTGTTAGAAGAAGAGTTGCATTACATCCTTGACATGGGAATCAACTGCCGGTTTGGCGAAGAAATCACTAGCATGAAAGCATTACTACAAGAAAATTTCGACGCCATATTTGTTGGCACTGGTGCCCCATTAGGGAAAAGACTGGACTTACCTGGACACAAAGAAGCTAAAGATAACATTCATACCGGGATTGAATGGCTGGCTAATGTAGCGTTCGAGCATGTCTCTTCGATAGGAAAACGTGTATTGGTCCTCGGTGGCGGAAATACAGCTATGGACTGTTGCCGAACATCTAAACGCATAGGTGGTAAGGACGTAACGGTAGTTGTAAGAAGCGGTTTTGATGAAATGAAAGCTTCGCCATGGGAGATCGAGGACGCCATGAATGAGGACATTCCAGTCCTGAATTTTCATGTGCCTAAGCGTTATATCTTGGAAAACGGCAAGCTGGCTGCCATGGAGTTTGAGAAAGTACGTAAGGAGTATGATGAAAACGGTCGTCGTTTACTTATTCCAACAGGAGAAGATCCTGTCATACTTCCCTGTGATGATGTTATCTGCGCTATTGGTCAAGATAATAGCTTCCCCTGGATAGAAAAAGAAACCGGCATCGAATTTGATAAATGGGAATTACCAGTACTCGATAAGCAGACCTATCAGTCAACCCATAAAAAAGTTTTTTTCGGTGGAGACGCAGCATTGGGTCCGGACAATATTATTACAGCTGTGGCTCACGCACACGAAGCCGCTCTTTCTATCCGTTTGCTTTGTGACAACCAAGATATTTCTGTCAGACCTGACCCGCACACCACCTTAGACAGCCAAAAGATGGGGATTCATCAATGGTCTTATGATAATGACATAAGTAACGACGAACGTTACATAGTGCCTCATGCTGCCAAGGAAAAAACCCTTAAAGACTTAAATATGGAAGTGGAATTAGGTTTCGATCCCGAGCTCGCTTTAGCGGAAACGATGCGTTGCCTTAACTGTGATATACAGACTGTATTTACCGATCAACTATGTATCGAGTGTGACGCCTGTGTTGATATCTGCCCGACTGACTGTATTACGTTTACAAAAAACGGTGAAGAAAATGAATTACGCCAACGATTGATGGCTCCCGCAGAAGATCTGGATCAGGATATTTACGTTTCTGATGTCTTGACAACTGGCCGCATAATGGCAAAAACCGAAGACCTATGTCTACACTGCGGGCTTTGCGCTGAGCGCTGCCCCACCAATGCATGGGATATGCGTAAGTACCTATTTGATACTGCCAAGGCTGCTGACGCATGCCAGAGTTAGTCTCCGTCCCCACTCCCACAAAAATACAACCTATAACAAAAATAAATAATTTTGTTGTAAAGTTTGCGAATGTCAATGGCTCTGGTTCCGCCAGTGCCAATAATATGTTCGCTAAGTCAGTTTTCCGTATGGGAATACCGATGAGCCCTCACAATATTTTCCCCTCCAATATTCAGGGATTACCAACCTGGTATGAGGTACGAATTAGTGAGGATGGCTATCTAGGCCGACGTGATAATGTAGACCTCATGATTGCAATGAATGAACAGACTATCGAAGAAGATATCAACACTGTGGTACCGGGGGGTTATGTACTTTATGACTCATCCAAAGCTTTAGCAAACAGGCTCATACGTGAAGATGTAAACTACCTGCCTATCCCGCTCAAAGACATTTGCTTACGGGAGTTTCCTAATCCAACACAACGTCAACTCTTCAAAAATATTGTCTACGTTGGCGCGTTGGCTGCATTTCTTAATATTGATTTTAAGATACTGACAGCCATGGTAAGTGATCAATTTCGAGGCAAGGAGAAGTTAATTCTTCCTAACATCCATGCTCTGGAATTAGGTCATCAATATGCCAGCGATAATTTTAAGTGCCCTCTTCGCCTGCGTCTCAAACGTAGCAATAAGAACAAAGGTAAAATATTAATGGATGGCAACACAGCTGTCGGTTTAGGCTGCGTTTATGGGGGCGCCACAATAGCCTCATGGTACCCAATCACACCTTCAACCTCAGTAGTTGATAGCTTTGGTAAATATTGCAAGCGACTTCGTATAGACCCTGGTACAGGAAAGAAGAAATACTCTATTATCCAAGCTGAAGATGAACTGGCCGCTATTGGCATCGCAATTGGCGCCGGTTGGAATGGAGCACGCGCGTTTACAGCTACCAGCGGGCCCGGTGTATCGTTAATGCAGGAGTTTCTGGGACTAGCATATTTTTCAGAAGTTCCCGTAGTACTGTTTAATATACAACGGGTTGGCCCATCCACAGGGATGCCCACACGTACCCAGCAAGGTGACCTGTTAAGTTGCGCCTATGCATCCCATGGAGATACTAAACATATTCTATTATTTCCAGCTACCCCTAAAGAATGTTTCGAGTACGCCGCTGATTCGTTCGACATTGCTGACCGCCTACAGACTCCAGTTATAGTCATGAGCGACCTGGAACTGGGAATGAACGAGCAAATTTGTGATCAACTTGTATGGGACGACAAACGCGCATACGACCGAGGTAAAGTATTAACTTCCGATCAGTTAGAGGAGATAGAGGACTATGGCCGCTATCAAGACGTTGATGCTGACGGCATCCCGTACCGCACCTATCCCGGTACTAATGCAAACAAAGGTAGTTATTTTACGCGAGGAAGCTCGCATGATGCTAATGCTGCATATACCGAAGATGGAAACGTTTATGCTGAAGTCATGGATCGTTTGGCTCGTAAATTTAAAACAGCGTTGACTTATTTACCTGAGCCTGAAATTTCAGACATGAAAAAAGAAAAGCTAGGTATTGTTTTTATCGGTAGTACTAACATTGTAATCCAAGAGGTGCTTGACGATCTTGGTAAGAAAGATCTCTCTCTGGACACCATGTGCATTAAGGCATTCCCATTCCATAAAAGTGTAAAAACCTTTATTGATAACCACGACCTTGTATATGTTATTGATCAAAACCGTGATGCGCAATTGAAAAGCCTTTTGAAGTTAGAAAGCAATATTAATGAAGAAAAAATGCTCTCTATCAAAAACTATAACGGCGTCCTTATAACTGCTGAAGCCATTAAACAGGCGATATTAGATTCAATGCCTAATCTGCTGAAAACCAGTGAAGCCTCGGCTTAACTGAAAAACAGAACCCCGGAGAAACCGTGAGTTATATTAACAAGCCTAAATTTAAACACCCACAGTTAAAAACCAATGAGATTGGGCTAACGCGAAGAGACTATGAGGGCACACTCACGACCCTTTGCGCGGGTTGTGGTCATGACTCGATCAGTGCCGCGATTATTCAAGCGGCTGCTGATATGGCGCTTGAACCTCACAGAGTAGCTAAAATATCCGGTATCGGCTGTTCATCTAAGATCCCCTCTTACTTTTTGAGTAAGTCTCATGGCTTTAATTCCGTACATGGTCGCATGCCCTCTGTTGCTACTGGCGCCAATATCGCTAATAAGGACCTGGATTACGTTGGTATTTCAGGCGATGGTGACAGCGCCTCCATAGGGCTTGGTCAGTTCTGCCACATTGTCAGACGAAGAATTAATATGCTGTATATCGTCGCCAATAATGGTACTTACGGTCTGACTAAGGGGCAATTATCCGCAACAGCTGATCTAGGATCCAAAACCAAGTCGGGAGAAGAAAGCCTCTACGATAATATTGACATGGCTACCTTGGCTATCGAGTTGGGTGCGAGTTTCGTTGCTCGCAGTTTTTCTGGAGATAAACAGCAACTTATCCCTCTTATTCAAGCCGGCCTGAAGCACAAAGGATTTGCTTTTATCGATATAGTGTCTCCCTGTGTAACCTTTAATAATACTGACTTTTCCACGCATGGCTATAAGAATACCTGGGAAAACTATATAGCCCTCAGTGAAGTCGACTTTGTCCCCATGCGAGAAGAAATTACTACAAGCTATTCAGCTGGCAAAGCAAAGGAGATTACACTGCACGATGGCTCAGTAATACATCTTCAAAAGACAAGCAATAACTACGACCCTTATGATAAAGAAAATGCGCTACATCATATAAATAAGTACAAGAAACAAGGCCAAATAGCAACAGGTTTGCTTTATATAAATCAATCCACGTCAGACCTTCATGAGTTACAAGATACGGTAGACAAACCCTTCAATACCCTAGGCAATCACGATCTCTGTCCCGGGAATGAAGTACTCACCGATATTAATGAAACATTTCGATAGCCGCCATCAATACCTCTGAGTCTTTATAAGTTCATAAGCTGCTTTAATGTCTTGAGTTTTCCGCGTAGCAATTTCAATCATTTCTTCTGGCATACCCTTTGCCACTAGTTTATCAGGATGGTGCTGGTTCATTTGTTTTCGGTAAGCTTTTTTAAGTTCCGAAAGGGTAACCCCTGGGCCCGACCCAAGTAACTCATATGCCGCGATTAATTTATCTTCAACTGAAACTTGATCAATAAAATTTGCTTGCCCCGTCAACCGAGCAATTAACTCATTAAACTGCTTCTGTGAGTAACCCAGGTCCCTCGCAATGCTTTCGAGTTTATCCTGCTCTCCGGGGTCAAACCGACCGTCAGCAAAAGCAACAGAAATAATGATTTCAAGAAATATTTGTACCAGATTGCGGCGTCGAAAACTCTCTCTTTTAAACTGAGCTAATACCTCATGGACCGGGAAATCCTCTTTTTTTCCCTCATTAAATAAATTAATCGCAACTGTTTTCTGCCTGGCAGTTAGACGCATCTGACGCATAACCTTTTCTGCCATTGCGATTTCATCTTTTGTTACTCTGCCATCGGACTTTGCGATATAACCCATAATCGCAAAAGTTGTTGTGAAAAAGACTGGCTGAACTCTCTCCGTGGCACCTAGACTGAGTGAATCATCAAAGTTTATAGCATCCAATCCACCATCAAAGTAATTCCCCAGCGCAGCTCCAAGTAAGGCGCCTAGAGGTCCCCCCATCATAAACCCGAATGTACCGCCAACAACTTTACCCCACCAAGTCATGATATATAGTTCCCGTTATGCAAGGAGAAACAATTTAACTCGTCAGAAAAAGGTTTGCTTGTTAACAAGGGGCTATCTTGCTTGCTAACTAATAAGTCTCTGGAACCAGGTTTTTTCCAATTCCAATCTGCAGCTGGCTAGTTGAGAAGAAAACCTGTTGAAATTAGATTGTACTAGGTTTGCTGCGTCGACTAGCCAAGGTTTTTCTATATAACTTTTTTGCCGATAACCACCGTTGCCTTCGTGGTACGCATAATAAAGGGAACGAGCATCATTGGATGCGATGCTATTTATACGAGTCGACCGCGCGTTGTACCAAGCAACAAAATCGACGGCATCATCAAATTCGCTGCGAGAGGCACTACGATTGCCCGAAACACGGATATAGTCCTGCCAAGTGCCATCTAGAGCCTGGGCATAGCCATAGGCCGAGGATGGACGTGCTCCGGGGAAAACCCAGAGTACTTTTGAGCGCTCCGGCCTAGCCCTGGCTCGAAAACTAGATTCTTGATAGATAATTGCCATATTCACGGCTATTGGGACTCCCCAACGTTGCTCTGAATTCCTCGCAGCCCGGTACCAGGAACGGCGATCTTCAAAGATAGCGCAAACGTTAGTTATGTTTCGAGGTTGTGTCGCTAAGCAAGCAGATAAGTTAAATGCTAGCAACATACTAAAAATTAGACGACGAATTAAACGATCCACTGCCTTACTCCCCGCTACCTAAAGTAAATTGTGTCCCTCTCTGCTTTCGATCAATACACTAAGATTTACAAATTGAGTGTATCAAGCAGTGTTAAAAACTCTTCCTCATCAATTACTTCTATCCCTAATTCTTGAGCCTTCTTTAGCTTAGATCCAGCACCGGATCCAGCTACCACCACATCCGTGTTACTCGATACGCTTCCCGCTACATTTGCTCCATTTAATAGCAACCTTGCTTTAGCCTCATTGCGAACTATTGACCCGAGAGTTCCTGTAAGCACATAGGTGAGGCCCCTTAGGGGTTTATCGTCTGCGGAAATATCGATTTTAGACCACTGTATTCCTGAATGCTGTAATTCAGCGATCAGTACCTGATTCTGCTTATTAGCGAAAAAAGTATGGATATGCTGCGCTACTATCGGACCTATATCGGAAATTTTCTCCAACTTTTCTGTGCTAGCGTCTTGTATGAGCTGCAAGTCACCAAAATGATTTACTAGCGCCGCTGCCGTTGCTTCACCTACTTCTCGTATTCCAAGCGCTAAGAGAAATCTTTGTAAGCTGGTATCCTTGCTTTTTTCGATAGCCCTAATCAAGTTGTTGGCTGACTTTAGCCCCATTCGTTCCAGGCCTGAAAGTTTTTCTGTGCTTAATTCGTAGATATCAGCGACACTGCCAATAAGATTTTGTTCAACCAGTATTTCAACAAGTTTGTCACCAAGCCCTTCTATATCCATAGCCATTCGTGAGGCAAAATGTTTTATCGATTCCTTTCTTTGAGCGGGACAAGTAATACCAGCACTGCAGCGATAAAGGACTTCTCCATCTTTTTCAATAATCGAGCCACAAGCTGGGCAGTCTTCAGGAATGTTAACGGCTTTATATTTCGTACTTCTTTTCGAATTTATGACCTTTACAACTTTTGGAATGACATCTCCCGCTCGGCGGATTACCACAGTGTCACCAATACATAATCCAAGCCGCTCTATTTCATTCATATTGTGCAGTGTTGTATTACTAACTGTTACACCTCCTACAAATACTGGTTCAAGCCGAGCCACCGGTGTTATGGTGCCAGTTCTACCTACTTGAAATTCGACATCAAGCACCTTGGTAGATTTTTCCTCCGCTGGGAATTTATAAGCCATAGCCCAGCGAGGGCTTTTCGTATTCTGGCCTAACTTGTTCTGAGCCTTTAGATCATCTACCTTAACAACAGCACCATCAATCTCGTACTCCAATGTATTTCGTTTATTGAGCAGTTGCATACAATATTTAAGGCACCCTGCTATACCTTGCTCGGTCCTCTGCTCCGGGTTCACTGGTAAGCCCCATTCCGCAAGCTTGCCGAATACTGAGCTAAGCTTGTCAGGCAATTCAATTCCCTGGACAACCCCAATACTATAGCAATACATCTGTAGTGGGATTTTTGCTGTATTCCTAGAGTCCAATTGCCTTATAGCTCCAGCTGCAGTATTTCGCGGGTTTACGAACACCTTGCCGCCTTCTTTTTCCGCTCGTTCATTAAGTCTCATGAACCCTTTCTTGCCTAGGAAGACTTCGCCCCTAACTTCTATAAGGGACTGTTCCGGAAGCATGTTAATTCTAAGCGGAATAGTTCTAATAGTTCGCACATTGTGTGTGATGTCTTCACCGATAACACCGTCACCACGGGTAGCAGCCCGTTTCAGAATACCGTCCCTATAAAGCAATCCGACTGCAACACCATCTACCTTAGGCTCGCAGCTGTACTCAAGTTGCCTCTGATCATTGAGACGTTTCATAATACGCGCCTCAAAATCAATCAATTCCTGCTCACTGGAAACCTTATCCAGTGAAAGCATCGCGACTTCGTGGGTTACCTGGTTAAATTGTGTTAGGGGTTCGGCTCCTACTCTTTGCGTGGGGGAGTCAGGAGTAAGAAGATTATATTGTCGTTCTAGTGTTTCCAGGCGCGCAAGCAGAGAGTCATAATCTGCATCTGGGATCCCCGGCGCGTTGAGTGTGTGATAGAGGCGATTATGATGCTCTATCTGGCGACGAAGTTCGAGAACTTCCTGCTTGATACTTTCAGGAACTGTCATGGGAAACGCGAGAAAAAAACTGGTTAGCCGTGACCACCGGCTGCCTTTAGCTGCCGTAACTCAAAATCACTGATACGTTGGCGATAGTGCTCTATAGTCTGTGCAGTCATGACGTTACGATGATCGTCTTTAAGCTCTCCGTCAAGAGAGCTGCTCACCTGTTGTGCAACGGTCAGCATCTGCTCAAAAGCGTCGCCGTTGTTAATCGCTGTGGGTAATGCCAAAAATAAACTGATACCAAGAGTTCGAAAACTGTCCATGTTATTCAAATCAAACGTACCCGGATTAAGAATATTCGCAACACTAAACACCAGCACCGATTTGCTATCATTGCCGAGACGTTTGTGAAAGATGTTCATTTCACCAAATCTAAGCCCATTAGAAATTAACACCTGCATTAAGTCGTCACCAACAAAGTCAAAGCCTTTCTTGGCCATTACGTTTATAACCACGACTTCCGATGTTTCTAATACTTGACCTGAACTACCCTCGAAGGCTGTACTTTCTGACTCTAGAGAGACCTGCTCTGTCAAAGCTTCAGATTCAAATTTGACAACCGTGGTATCCTCGCCCACCGCTTCTGCCAAATCGATTGGCTCAGGTTCTTTGCCACGTGAAAACATAGACAAGAAAGAACGGCGTTTTGGTTTTTCTAACTGTTCCGCAGTAATATCATCAGGGATGCTATTAAACTCCTCTAGATCGGCAGGTGTCCGGTGCCCACCGATTCGCTCACCGGCGGTCATGGAAAATTCTTCAAATCCATCTGCAATGCTCTGATCGAAAGTCGGTTCTAATCTCTGGTCTCCACTATTTAATTCAGCATCTGTATCTGAGAAGCCTTCTTCGAGATTAAAATTAGCTTCAGAGTCTTCCACCATAAAAGTTGACTGGGCCGGGGCACTAGATTCCGCTAGAGTATCCTCGGTTTCGGTCGCGGGTTCATCTTCCCACTCATCGCTCTCCTCGGTTTCGGTCGTAGGTTCATCTCCCCATTCGCCGTACTCCGCCGTTTCGATCAACGACTCTTCACCTAAAGTATCGCCACCACCAGGTTCAATTCCTGCTGTTGGAACTTGCTCTGTATACTCAAACAATACACTGCCCGTATCAGATTCTTTTTCCCAATTATCCTTTTCTGTTTGATCTAGTTCTTCCTGATTACCTAGGTAATTGGCTGTATCCTCCAATACGGGTATTCCTTCACTATCATTTTGCCCTTCTAGGTCAAACGCTGCTTGCTCAGTAGCCATAGTGTCGTAAACACGATTTTGGGAATTTACTTCTTCCAGTGAACGCTCAACTATTCGCGCACCACCACTCGGTAGCTCAGTCATTTCTAACTCATCGAGGTCAACGTCTTGTGGAATATTCTTATCGATGGCCATTCGGATCTGACCCCTACGAGCCTGCAATGCCACGTAGAGGCCACGCAATATAACCAGAATAATTACGAATCCCAAAAATAAAATGACTAGTTCACGTGCACTCATAGATTATCTACTTGGGCAGCCCAGTCCTGCTTAATTAATTAATCAAAAATTTCTATTATTATCTTGCATTTACCAGATTTTCTTTAGCACAGAACGGTGCTTTCTAAGGGATTTTACCGTCAAAGATTTGACTACACGACTATATTGCCGCTAATTCAGCAGCCTCATCGATATCCACAGCTACAATGCGAGATACACCAGCCTCATGCATAGTCACGCCTTGCAATTGTTTTGCCATCTCCATCGTTATTTTGTTATGAGTGATGAATATGAATTGCACATAATCCGCCATCTCTTTCACCAAGTTGGCATAGCGCCCAACATTGGCATCATCTAGTGGCGCATCTACCTCATCTAGCATGCAAAAAGGAGAGGGATTAAGATGGAATATTGAAAATACTAAAGCTATTGCTGTCATCGCTTTCTCGCCACCAGAGAGCAGATGAATCGTGCTATTGCGCTTACCGGGGGGTCTCGCCATTATGGTTATCCCGGTATCTAGTAAATCTTCTCCGGTCATATCCAAATAGGCATGACCACCACCAAATACCTTTGGAAACAGGTTCTGCAATCCTATATTAATCTTATCAAATGTGTCCTTAAAGCGAGTTCGGGTTTCCTTATCTATCTTACGCATCGCATTTCGAAGTGTATTAAGTGCTTTCTCCAGGTCTTCATTGTGTTTGTCCAGATACTCTTTTCGTTCTGATTGTTCCTTGTACTCAACGATAGCGGCAAGGTTAATAGGGCCCAGCCTATGGATACGGCTGGCCAGTTTTTCAATTTCTTGCTCACATTCTGATTCTCCCAAGTCCTCAGGAAGTTTTTCCAATACGGTCTGGAGCTCATAGTTGGCTTCTTGCAGTTGCTCTAACAAACCGTCTCGTTTGACAGACGCCCCCTCGCTTTTCAGACGTTTCTGCATCAAAGATTCTCTAAGTTCATTGAGCTGGTTCCGGATCTCGTTTCGAGTTTTCTCCAGATCCCGGATAGCGTGCTCGTTCTCATCCACTCGGGACTTAGCAACACCAAGTTCCTTTTCGACTTTCAGGCGCTGCTGGAGTCGTGTTTCCAAATCCAGTCTCTTTTTCTCTAAAGGCTCATCCGACTCCTCGATCTGCTTGGTAAGAGATTCGATACGCTCTTTGGAGCGTTGAACCTGACTCGCCATACGGTCCATAGTTTCCCGAGTAGACTGCAATTGCGTTTCCGTTGACTGTTTTTTTAATGCAAGTTCATAGGCTAAATCTTTATCACTACTTGCTTTTTCTTTGTATTTTGCTACTTTTTGCTGAGCTTTTTCACGGAATTTTTTAAGCTCATCACGGCCTCCAACGTCTTCAGCCATGCTATCAAGGGCCAACTCCAACCGAGCCCTAGCTTGAGCTGTATTTTCCTTTTCTACAGTTATTTGACTAGTAAGTTCCTCAATTTCATGCTCTAACCGCTGCTTTCTCTTACCTTCTTCCTCTTCTTTCGCCTGTTGAGCAGTCATCCGGGATTTTAGTTCTCCCAGCTCCTGGGTCTTAGTAGAAATCTCCTCAAGATACTTTTCTCGCTGATTCTCCTCTTTTTCAAGAGCGGAACTTAGAGCTTCTCTTTTATGAAGTAAATTATCAGATTCATCTGATAACTTATTAATATTAATAGATAACTCAGAAATTAAACCGCGACGATTAACAATGGACTCTTGTGTGCTTTCATTACATATCTGTACCCAGGTTTTGCCAAGCCAGATACCTTCGATTGTAATTATTGACTCCTGATGACCCAATTGATCTCTTAGGCTTATGGCTTGACGAAGATCCTCTGCTACATAAATATCGTCCAACAAACCCGACAATTCCCAACCACTCCTTACTTTTTCTGCAAGAGCGGTAAGTTGAGGTTTTTTAGTGCTCATTTCCTCTTTACTGCCTGAAATATCGATGAAAGATAATTTCCCTTGGGGTAATTCATTCAATAGTTGGTCTACCTCTTCTAAGCCCTCGATGCAGATACTCTTTATTGACTCGCCAAGAACTACCTCAACTGCAAGTTCCCATCCAGCGTCAATTTTAAGGCCCTCACCTAACCGCGTCAGGTTATCGAGACTCCGTTCCTTGAGCCAAACGTTGACCGCTTGGTTATCTTGCCCCAATGCTGCTTGCTGTAGTGCTTCCATGGATGTCTGCTTGCCCATCGCTTCCTGCAATTTACCCCTTGTGATGTCTAAATCCTCGAGGCAGGTATTTAATGACTGCCTGTTCTCATCTATTCGACTTACTACTTCAATACTGCTCGTCCGCAAAGTGTTGATCTCAGCTTTTAGGTTGTCGATCTCCGTTGCCGTGTCTGCAGGAACCCCATCGACTGATTGTTCTCGCAAAGCAAGCAGTTCGTTATCTAGTTTCCGTTTCCTTTCAAGGGCTTGTTCAAGAATGCTATCCAGTTGCTGAATTCTAGATTGCTCAACTTCTGCGGTTTGTCTTGGCTCTTCAGCTCGCTGAATAAATTCATCCCACTCTAACTGCCATTTTTGGAGGGCCGTATCCGCCTCAGCCAACTGCTTAGCTGACTCCTTCTCATCTGTCTGAGCTACTTCTAAGTTAGGAGAAATAGAACTTAGCTCAGCATCCAAATGAGTAATTTTCCTCAGGTCGATATCCAGCTCTTCGCGTGTTTGACGCCAACCTTCTTCAGTATCGGTTAGATCAATTTTAAGTTGGTCGACCCGTTCAATGTGATGTTCTATGGATTGCTCTATGCGCGCTATATCATTACCAAGACTATAGAAGCGAGCCTGAACCTCACCCAACGCGTCAGTAAATTCAGCATTGTCTACTAAGTGAGTCTCCACCTTGGCGTCAATTTGGCTTTGATTCGCCATGGAGGACTCTATTTCAAGATCAAGAGACTTAGTAGCTGCCTGGTTAGCCTTAATTTCTTCATCAAGACTGCGCCAGCGTAAGGCATTGAGATTTGCCGTAGTTTCCCTTTCCTGTTCCTTCAAGCCACCATATTTTTCAGCCGCAACCGATTGACGCTTTAGATGCTGTAGTTGACGCCCTAGCTCCTCACGAATATCCGCCAGACGCTCTAGATTTCCCTTGGTACGTTTGATGCGGTTTTCTGTTTCCTTTCTACGTTCTTTATACTTAGAAATTCCTGCAGCTTCTTCTATATAAACACGCAGTTCCTCAGGTTTAGATTCGATCAAGCGGGTAATCATACCTTGCTCAATAATTGAATAGCTTCGAGCACCGAGCCCAGTACCTAAAAAGATATCAGTAATATCGCGTCTGCGGCACTTGGTGCCATTAAGGGAATAAACAGACAGCCCTTCCCGATCAACCTTGCGCTTGATGGATACTTCGGCAAAGTTAGCATATTCGCCTGTTAGCTTGCGGTCATGATTATCAAAAATAAGTTCAACGCTGGCCTGCCCCACAGGTTTTCTAACACTGGAGCCATTGAAGATTACGTCCGCCATATGTTCGCCACGTAAGTTCTTGGCTGAGCTCTCTCCCATCACCCAACGAACGGCGTCAATTACATTAGACTTACCGCACCCATTCGGTCCGACAACCGCGCATAGATTCGAAGGGAAATTAATCGAGGTAGGGTCTACGAAAGACTTAAAGCCGTTTAACTTTATACACTTCAGACGCATGTTTGATTCTGTACCAAAAGTGCCCTGGATAAAATCTGAGGCTTAAGAGTGTTGCAGCAATATATCGCCATATCCTTTGCTAGGGTTTTTATCACCCACAAATAAAACATTGTCAAAAATTCAACGTTTTTCGTCCGCCGGACTCTAAGAATATATTGGGCTAAGAATAATACTTTTAGTCGGCCAAGTCTCAGAAAAGAATAGCCTTGACTGCGCATACTTTAAAAGGTGGTAACCCGAGACATGAGCTGACTGAAGTTAATGATTTTGACTCGAAATATTTCGACCTGGATAGCCTGGCAACAAAAGCAAGCCTTTCATTCTGGATTTGCGCTCCAATTTTGTCAGAAATTTTAGGCTTCTAATGCGATATCAAAAAAGGGTTTTGAAGCATTCTACGTATATTAATTAGGGACGTAAATTATAGGGCTTGTATACGATTCCCCTTATCGGAGGAAATCATGAAATTACTAAATTTAGCACTCATTACCCTATTTTTAATCAGCTGCGCATCTGTCGAAGATTTAACTGGCAATAACCCCATCATAGATACCCTAGGGGTAAATCTAGCGCAATACAATCGCGACTTAGCGGAGTGCCAGCAATACGCTAACGAAGTAGAAATAGCTCAAAAGGCCGCTGTAGGGGCTGCGTCCGGTGCAGCAGTAGGTGGCGTTTTCGGTGCCGTTCTGGGTAATAGTGAGACAGCCAGACGCGGCGCAGGTGTAGGTGCTGTCGGGGGTGGAGCAAGAGGCGTCCGTGAAGGTATACGAGAACGTGACCGTGTTATCAAGCGCTGTCTTATTGGTCGAGGCTATCGCGTTCTTAACTAGGCAACCTCAAATATCAAATAGTCGAAAAAATAACTACTAACTTAGATCCTATTGGCCATAGGATATTTAAAAGTTCAGTACTTCTAATTTAATTTGCTTCGCCGCAATCTCCTCATCCGTAAACGGCAAATCAATCCACTGACTATCGGAGTAAAGTTTCGTCATATCCGAATAAAACTCTGAATCGGGTTCCGGTGATTGAGAATAAGTAAGTATGGCCTTAGGAATTGGAGTACCTTGTTCGCTCCAAGTAACCGTTTGAATGTAGCTGTTGCCGTGAGTGATAGGACTATACCCTCCAGCGTCGGCATTGAAGCGAGCGGTGATAACACTAAACATGCCTTGGCCACCTGCGCCCCCCGGGATGCCGATCTTCGCCCCATTTCGCATCGCAAACTGCACGTCTCCCCATTTAGCATCCAATGAAATATCGGCTTCAGCAAGAGAACCGACTGCAGCCTCCAAGTTAACCAAGATGTAATCTCGAGTAGCCTGCTCATTTATGGTCAAACCATTTGGAGTATGAATCGGGTCATCAAAGTTGAAAGGTACGGCATAATGATCACGCAATCTTCTGGCGTTATTCCAGAACTGATTAAATATATGTGCACCAACGCTATTCACGTCTTGGCGCCGATCCCAGCTCGAAAGAATAGAGCAGGCGTCTCTGAGCGCTCGGCTCTCATTACATACTGTAAGAATATCGTCTAGGAAAACTTCGGCTCCATTATTACGATGATTAAACAATAAATCTTGTACCGTATTCTGAGAAAACTTTTTACCAGTATCTACAACTTCCTCGACAAATTTTAACCCTGCTCGGGTACGCAGTGAGCGAATTGTCCGCTCATCACCAATTATTGGCGAGTAACCCTCAAGGGGTTGTTCAGGATTTGATAACCAGTAAGAGTCGTTGCTGTTACTTACGTAGCCGTCAGTTATTAGGCTAGGCTGCTCTGAAGGAGGCATCAAACCCGGATAAGCAGCATTGGAATCTATCTGCCAATCACAACTTGGATCAGATCCATTCAGTGTTATCACGCGTGCACCGTTTTGTGTATCCATGGCGCAGCGTTCGATCAGTTCAGTCGATACGTTTGGTATAGCCGACATATCAGCGTAAAGAGCTCCCCCATCTTTGTCTGCAGCAATGGTATTAACGAATGCAGCCCCCTGATGAGTTGCGAGTGCTTCGCGCAATTCAGCTACATTTCGAGATTTATGAATATCCTTATACTGATCAGCAGATCGGTAGTTTTCATAATTTACATCACGCATAACATACGCGTATTGATCGTTCCAGGGATTTCCTCGGCCCACAACTACTGGGCCTAGATGAGTCATATAAATAGTACGATTAATTATGCCCTCTTCCGCTTCCACCCCTACCTCTATAGCGTCAATGCTGCGCACTTCGTCGCCAAAGCGGTAAGCCATGGGATTGCCTTCAACAAGATCTAGACGAAACATAGTGAATCGCAGTGCTGTGGAGACGGTATGCGACCAAGCAACATGCTCAGTAAAACCGATAGCAACGCCAGACGTGGTTATCAAACCGGCACCCATAACATCCACCTCTCCGGGTATGGTTAGATGTGCTATGTGAAACCGGGAAGGACCTTGCCACGGATAGTGAGGGTTACCCATGAGAATGCCACGCCCAGTTTCGGTGAGCTCGCTGCCAAAGGCTAGAGCGTTACTACCAACCATTTGTGCGTCTGCTAAAAGGTCTAAAGTGTTCAATTTGGCCAATTCGAGACCAGGTTGCGCTGTCGCGATTTCAGTAGCGACGCGACCTAGTCCATAACGGATACCAACTCCGATAGCCATCCTAGCGAGATCGCGTTCTGAAATAGGGGTGATCCAGGGCGCATTGTTACAGCTAGCTGGCATATTTCCAGCCCGGGCTTCAATGAAATTGTTATAGCCTGCCACGTAACCAGCATCCATTGCTCTCGTATCGTCAGAAACATGAGAAAGATACTCGTCAACCTTAGTTGGATTTAGTAAAGCCCGATGGAAGGCATCGGCATTGATGTTGCGCTCTGCTGACCCGAAATACTTTGATTGCTCGCCGCGTACCGTGACAAACTCCCGTGCCAACACGCAAATGGTGTTGCTAGCAATGGCATGTGCGAAGCCATAACCCAGGCCTTTCCAACTATCCGCTTTTACGTGAGGTATACCATACGCGGTCCACCGGACTTGCACTTCATTGGATGGGTCGTTAATNGAACTGCTATCGAAGGATTCTGTTTCCAACAGGTTATTATTTACGCTTTGCTGCACCGGTTCAGGGGAACAAGCCCCAAAAAGGGCCACCGTGCAAAAAGAGAGTACGGCAAGATTTAGACGAGAAGGTATATAACATATGGATTTAAAAGGAATACACATATTAGTGTCTCCACAATTTAGTATTTGAAGTTTNTCTCTAATATCAAAATATACAGCAAATAAAGAGTAATTTCTGTGGGTGTCCACATTCCCAGGTGATAGGATTATCCTCATGAGATTTACCGTATTGACCCGCATCAGACCCAGACTAGTTCTCGTTTTACTATTGCTAATNCCTCAAATTAGCATATCCGCCGAACGAATAGTTTTCGAGGCACGCAAGATCATCACCATGGATCAGTCAATGCCAGAGGCCCGTTATATCGCCGTGGAAGATGGCCGTATTTTAGGTGTAGGCAATTCGCTAGCGCAATTGGATGCATGGCTGGTTAATCAGAATTATCGTATTGACTCCCAGTTTAGTGAAAAGGTGTTACTACCAGGACTGATTGATCCTCATCTGCACCCGTTAATGGCAGCAGTTTTGCTTCCTACCGCCTTTATTACTCCAGAAGATTGGACTTTACCATCAGGAGAGTTCCCGGGAGTAACAACTCCCGAAGATTATAGACAGCGACTGCGGGAACTAATTTCCAATAACCAAAGCAGCGACCCATTTATAACTTGGGGCTACCATCAACTTTGGCACGGAGATCTGGACCGACAGTTGCTTGATGAGATTGAACCTAATAGAGCTGTAATTGTATGGCACCGCTCATTTCATGAAATCATTATGAATACAGCAGCCATGAGATTTCTTGAGCTCGACAGTGAGTCCCTTTTCGCGGACATAATCTCTGCNNCAGGAATTGANCCCAGTCATGCAGATTATTCAGCCGGCCATCTTTCNGAAACAGCATTGGGCGTTGGCCTTGCTCGTCTCCAGCCAGTAATTTTAGCACCAGATAAATTGAATGCCGGCATGACAATAATCCAGAAGATGCTGCGACAAAACGGCGTTACCACGATAGCNGATATGGCAACTGGATTGTTTGCCAGTTTCAATATAGAAGCGGCACTAATTAANCANACTTTCGACCATCAAGATTCGGCCGTGCGTGTAATGTTAGTTCCTAACGTTAAACCTATGGTTGAGCAGATGGGTTCAGCAGATGCGGTAATGGAGTTTCTGAATCAGATGCAGTCTTCGCAAATCAGCAATAAAGTTTTTCTGAATAATCGGGTAAAACTGCTAGCCGATGGAGCTTTCTTTTCTCAATATATGCGCATGAACCCTCCAGGNTACACCGATGGCCATGAAGGCAAATGGCTTACAGAGCCAGCTGAACTAGAGTCNCTTGCCAGGGCCTTTTGGAATAATGGTTATCATATACATACTCACGTAAATGGTGACGAAGGTCTGGATGCTGTTTTAAACACGCTTGAAAAACTGTTACTTGAAAAACCAAGACCAGATCATCGTTTTACATTGGAGCATTTCGGTTATTCCACTATAGCGCAAGCTCAGCGACTTCATACTCTAGGTGCGCAAGTATCTGCACAACCGAATTATGTTTATGTATTAAGTGATAATTACGCGCAGAATGGCCTAGGGTACGATCGGGCATCACAAATGGTTCGCCTTGGCACGCTGGAGCGTCAAGGCACCGTGGTTGCACTGCACTCCGATCTCACTATGGCTCCAGCCGATCCACTTTTTTTAGCGTGGATTGCGGCTAATCGTTTGACCATGGAGGGGACAATAATGGGGCCCAGCGAAAGGCTTTCGCTAGACAAAGCCTTACGTGCGATAACAATAGAAGCAGCACACGTAATCGGACTCGAAGATGAGATAGGTTCAATTTCTGCAGGTAAAAAGGCCGATTTCGCTGTGCTTGAGCAAGACCCGTATGAAGTAGACGTTACCAGTCTCAAGGATATTCCAATTTGGGGTGTAGTGTTCGAAGGAATNCCCTACGCTGCAAACGATCGGCTAATAGCACAATAAAGAAGAAACGACTGGTCTGCAGCCGCCCAGATAAGATTATTGCGCTATAAATTATCGAGAAACTTTATTAAAGCTCTGTTGACCTCTTCGGGTCTTTCTTGCTGCAACCAGTGTCCTGCACCNTCTAATTTATACAACCCCTGTAAATTACCTAATCTACTAGGTAGTGNTTCGATGGCTTCTGCAGAATTACCGGCTATCAAGTCGTACTCTCCATAGAGGTATAAGGAGGGCTGGTTTAAGGGGCGGCCGACAAAAGGGGCCAGGATCGAAGTCATATTTTTAATATTGCGATACCAATTAATCCCTCCTCGAAAACCACTCCGCGTAATCTCATCAATATAGAATGTTAAATCCTCCTCTGATAACCACGGAGGTAATTCGTCTGGAATGACTAGTTGATCAGTAAGAGTTTCTCCTTTCGTGAAATGGCCGTCCCAGCCAATAGAATGAACTCCGTCTNTAACGATATCACCCGAAATACTGTACAAAAGACCTAACATCGTTTTCCTGATATCAGCTTCCAAATCTGCTTCCGCTACTCCGGGCTCCTGGAAAAATAGTCGGTAATAGTCTCTATCTCCCGCTACTTGTCTCATTACATCATTCAGAGTGATACCGNCTGGCAACGATAAGGGTGGATTATAGGGAACACTCAATGAAACGACTGCACGAAACACATCAGGACGCATTAACGCGGCGTACCAAGCTACAGGTCCTCCCCAATCATGGCCCACTATAACCGACTGTTCCTCTCCCAAAACGCTAACCGCTTGGACTACATCACCAACGAGGCTAGACAAACCGTATGCCTCTATCTCTGCAGGTTGGCTAGTTTGACCATACCCTCGCATATCAAGAGCCACTACCCGATAGCCCGCTGAAGCGAGCGCAGGGATTTGATGCCGCCAGGAATACCAAGACTCCGGAAAGCCATGACACAACAGAACCAAAGGGCCCGAACCTTGTTCAACATAATGAATTTCGATGCCATTNACGGTGATCANATCATGCTTAAAATCTNTCATTCATTTCCCNACATAGGTGTTACATCCAACCGGCATAAAAACTAATTACAGTCTCTGCACAGAACATTTTCAACTGAGCCTGTTTTCATTAACTCCTCGAACCACTCGAGAAATGAAACACCGGACTCAGTCAAAGAATATAATTGCGGCCTCAATAGAATGGTGTGGAACGACCCGTCGGCCACGAAGTAGTTAAAGTTAGCCGTTTGGTCTGAAATTTCCGCAAGATTGGCCTTCAACGTCGGAAGAAGAGAATCAACCTCCTGGCCAAGGGCTCCCATAAACTGCTTTTGTACCGTGTCTTCCTTAGTATCAAACGAAGCAAGCACCATATCACCGCGTTCGCCGGCTGCAATAAACAGCTCATAAAAGCCTAGCCCATTACGATTAATGGAATTGAATCGTGAACTCTGGTCAAGTACATCACCAATCGCCCAGACGTCGAAGGGATTGAAATTAGCACCCCGATATCCTCCCGATGCATCACCTAGACCCACAACACGAGCATCAGCGTAGTGATCTTTAATGAGCGCAGCATAAACTGGGACAGCGACCGAGCCTGCACTGGAGCCAGCTACTATGAATTCTGATGGATNGATCAAATGTTCATGGATCCAATCGAGCGCTACCTTAACATTTGGGTAACCCGTATGATTTATTTCGAATGTACCCCCGGAAAAATTTNCGAGACGAGGCAAAACATACTGCCCAATCTTGTTACCGAGGTGCACGTCCGCTGTACAATAGGGGATATAAATAACTGTATGATCGCGAAAAGGATTATTTCGATTGTCAAAGTCAAAAATCCCGCTCATATTCTCAGGGTTGTCATTCCTCAGGTTTATCGAATAGGTCGGATTCAAATCGGGGTGGCACATCATACCGTTCCAACAGCCACCTCCTCCTTGAAGAAAAAGGAGTGCCTTCGCAGGATCGCCAGGTTTCACCGAAAAATTGTAGTCCGTGCCATCAGAGCAGTAGGCACCTGGAGCTGCAATATCATTCCAGCTGTCCGCTAATCCTGCACTTTCCATTAATTGAAATTTATTGATGCCAGCACAAGAAAAGAGAAATGCTGCTAAAACCAAAACCGAACTAAAGCGTAGTACTGTTCTCATATCAGTGTCCGTCGGAAAAAGTAATTACAAAAATCGAATATACAAGGCCAAATGCCTAAAATAATACCTAACGTATATAAAGAAGGTAGATTTATTCTACAATCTTTAAACCACCAACTCACTCTGAAGACCTTCCCTTCGTGTGTTTGGTTCCGTGCCTGTGTATGTCATACTATTTTAGGTGATACCTCTAGCTTATCTTCGTAATCANAGGCTAGGGCCTATAGCCAGAACAATATCCAAGATAAAGAAACAAGAGTGAGTAACTGCCCATGAGCAAGTTTCAAAATTACATAAACCTATCCATAGGAATCCTTATGGCAGGGTTTCTTGCCGCCTGTGATTCAGAAGCTCCCTCCAGTGACTTTGACGGTAACAATAATACATTGTTTCCTCCCCCTTCAATTCCAACAGAACCAATTGCTCCTGCTACCCCAGTTGCACCGATAACCCCACTGGTTAACCCTGAACCTGGCTGGGTTAATGACCAACGTATTGTTGATTCCCCTCTAAGTGAGCCTGGTAGCTGGCTCACGTATGGACAGAACTATAAAGAGCAGCGCTTCTCTCAATTAAGCCAGATCACACCTGAAAATGTAGATGAATTAGGATTNGCCTGGTCCCGACAGATTGGCGACTACAACATGCGCATGCAAGGCACGCCGTTAGTTGTAGATGGTGTAATGTACGTCACCAACGGTTGGAGNGTCGTGTATGCGCTTGATGCAGCTACCGGCACAGAAATCTGGCGTTATGATCCCGAGGTAGATCGCAGCTANATGCGTCTAGCATGTTGCGGTCCGGCCCATAATCGAGGGGTAGCGATATACGAGGGCAAGGTTTATGTAGGTACCTTTGATGGTCGTTTAGTCGCTATTGATAAGACTACTGGNGAAGAAATTTGGGATGTGGATACGTGGATACCCGCAGGACTTGGCCGCTTTAATATAACAGGTGCTCCGCGGGCCGCGGCAGGCAAGGTCTACATTGGTCAAGGTAGTTCTGAGTCCGGCCGTCGCCGTGGTTATGTCACAGCCTATAATGCTGACACCGGGGAAGTAGACTGGCGCTTTTTTCTGGTACCAGGCGATCCGAGCAAACCATTCGAACATCCCGAAATGGAAATGGCGGCTCAAACCTGGGGTGGTGAATGGTGGAAATATGGTGGNGGGGGCACAGCTTGGAATTCCCTAGTTTACGACGAAGATTTCAATAGTCTATATATTGGCGTAGGCAACGGCGCCCCCTGGCCAAGGGAAATTCGATCCCCAGGCGGTGGTGACGATTTATTTCTTGCCTCTATCGTGTCAGTCGACGTAGAAACAGGACGGATGAACTGGTTCTACCAAACAGTGCCAGGCGATAACTGGGATTACAGCTCGGCGATGGACATCACTCTTGGTGAAATTGAGCTAAACGGTGAAATGCGGAAGGTTTTACTGCAAGCACCGAAAAATGGATTTTTCTATATACTGGATCGGGAAGATGGCGAACTTCTACGAGCTCACGCGTATACCGATGGCATCACCTGGGCCACACACGTTGACATGGAAACAGGTCGACCTGTTGAAAACCCAGATGTGGTTTATGAGACAGACCCACAGTGGATTCTCCCAGCTAACTCTGGGGCCCATAACTGGGAACCTCAATCGTGGGATAACGATCGAGGACTGATGTATTTTTACTATCATGATATAGCCAACTTTTATTCTTTAGATGAAACATTTGTCAGAACAGGTGTGTATGAGATACGCGAACGCGGCCTAAGTTTAGGCTGGGGTGAAGGGGCTTATCGCCGCGAGTTGGAAGCTAAAGCTGCTCCGCGTCCTGAGTCTAAAGCCTTCATTGGAGCGTTTGATCCAATAACCGGCCAATACAAATGGCGCCATCCGCTAGAGTCTATATACAACGGTGGTGTTCTTGCTACCAGATCAGGTCTGATGTTTCAGGGAGAAGGTACGGGTGAATTTGTTGTACGTGAAACCGAAACAGGTACGCCAATTTGGANTTACAGCGCACCNGGTACATTTCGCTCTACATCTGTGATGAGTTATCAGATCGACGATACACAGTATGTAGCTGCAATGATGAATGGTAACCGCGCTATAGACCTTGGTGGTACTTTAGTAGCGTTTAAACTTGAAGGAGATGCAATTCTGCAAATACCTGAAATCGTTCGGTCAGAAATCCCCGACCAACCCGAGGATGAATACAACCGTGAACTCGTTAGTCAAGGCGATACCCTCTACCATGCTCAGTGTGCCAGTTGCCATGGTGGCATTGGGATCCCTTCAGAGGTGGCTATTGTAGCTCCTGATTTACGATTAATGACACTGGATACGCATGCCGACTTTCAAAATATCGTTATAACCGGGGCGCGTTCTGAGCTCGGCATGCCTGACTTCGAAGATGCCCTGACGAACGAACAGATGGAAGCGATTCGTTCATTCATAGTGACCCAGGCTAGGGAGCTCAAAGAATGGCAACAAAATCGCTAAATCGAAACAGAAGTCAGATAGAATAAGGCTGTTTAAGCTAGCCATGACTGTCGATTATGGGTACATTTGATTAACTAAAATTGCCAAATATCCGTTAACAAGACATACTAAATATCAATTAACCAACGTTTTAAAAATGGAGGCTCCAAATGTCTCGTATCATATCGGTCGTAGGCTTCACGATAGCAGCAGCAGGCCTTATGCTCCCTGTTTCAGCATTTTCCCAGGCACATGATGCTCATGGGCACGCGCACATGGGCCAAATAGTGAGCTGTACGGATCTTGCGACNCCACCGTGGAATGGCCTGCCTGACACAGATCGCCAACAAGTGGCCAGTTTGCAACAGGACCTTGCCGCCCTCAACACACCGGAAGCGGCCAAAGCCGCAGGATTCTTCCCAGCACTGGGTGATATCCCTGGTATGGGGGTGCACTATGTAAACTTTACCCGCGCCCAGCGGGGGAAAGATTTAGACGTCAATACACCGGATCAGCTTTTGTTCGCCAGCATCGATGGCCAAGATCAACTCGTGGGCGCAGCTTACTCGTTCACCGATGTGCCAGATACTGATGTGCCTCTACCGTTTGATAGCGACCTTGCTTCGTGGCATGACCATCCCCAGTTTGCCCGAGATGGTGAGACCCTGCACATGTTGCATGTTTGGTTCGTTCCGTCTTCGAATGGCCCGTTTGCCGGCCTTAACTTCTGGCTGCCGTACCAAACAGCAGGCATCGAGATCCCTAACCCTTGTTGGATGGCCGATGAAGCAGACGCTGACCGGATTCGGAATGTTTCATTCGCCCTCGTCCCAGTTACGCGNACTGTTNACCNANGNTNAANNGCGNTGCCGGGNCGCCNCGCNCTNCCGATGGCGCGGCTGGTGCTACNAATTACTCNNCANNCCCAAGCGCTGANCGCACAGAAATGCTCTCGGCATTGGACGCCGCCGCNCGTGCCGATGATCACGATGCCTGGGTTTCAGCCGCAGATCGGTTTATAGCTGACCTAAATGAAACAGAGGTCTCCAGAGTCCAAGGTCTGCTCGGCGTATTGGGTACGAACCAGATGTCTTCTGGCGAGCGTGATGCTGCAGGGATAGCTCAACCCAGATCAGGAAGAAGAGACTAGAACTAGCGTTCCGAGCGGATACTTCGTCCTGAACGGCGGATAATATAAGTTCACGGACGGCTCAAGTCTAAAAGGCAGGTTAATAACCTGCCTTTTTTATGAGCCACCTACTACATTTAAAAGGATTACTAACTAGAGCCAACCAACTTTATTTGGGATTTCCTTATCATACCTTTCTCACCATAATTGCCCCCTGAAGCAGCTCATAACTCTCACACTTCAGTCTTAGTATCACTCCCATAACTAAATCAATCATCTTTTGGCTGTTACCACAAATTATTTCCAAGGGTGCTTGTTCCTGATTTAACAACAGGAAGTTTTCCACAAGCCTATCTACATCCCGGTGCCTAATACCATGCAAATCTAGCTTCATAGTAGCTATTTTTTTGTAATAATTAAGTCTGGAATAATACGCTCTAGCCCTTTAGTTTCCTATCCCTTCTCTCGCCACCGGTACTTCTTGTGTTTTATTCTACTCAAGTCGATGTCATAACATTTTGGACGAAAGGTCCCGTTATGGTTAAATACATAAAAGAACGGAGCAACCAATACAATCGTGTCCGTTTACAGGAGATAGAACTATGACTGACGACCGCAAAGAGAAAGACAAGCCTGAGGATTTGGAGCGAGGCGATCGAAGAGAATTCTTAAAACGCGGAGCAGCGTTAGCCGGTGGATTGAGCTTGGGAGCAGCGGAATCTGCTATCGGACAAGCTCCTGCTCCTGAGCCTGAAAATATGATCATGGGTACCACAGAATTAGGTGCTTATGGCAAGCGTTCCCGTTTCGAGACATCGGTGCGTATACCCCACGGCGGAAGGCCTTCACCTGATGCCTTTGGGCTCGACTTTCATATTGCGGCCCCACTCCAAGAATCAGTGGGTGTAATCACGCCATCATCGCTCCATTATGTGGGAACAACACGGGGGTCCTTCGTTCCGGACATTAACCCCGAGGACCATCGCCTTATGATTCATGGCATGGTTGATCGACCACTAATCTTCACTCTGGAAGAATTAAAGCGGCTCCCTTCTGTGACTCGTCTTCATTTCATCGAATGTGCAGGAAATCGGTCGAATCGTCGGCATAAGACAGTTCAAGAAACGCATGGGATGACTAGTTGCGCCGAGTGGACAGGAGTGCTCCTTTCTACCCTACTCAACGAAGCTGGTGTTCAAGAGGACGGTGACTGGATTGTGGCCGAAGGGGTCGAAGAAGTGAAAGGGGCATCGAGCATTCCAATGTCAAAAGCGATGGAGGACTGTTTAATATGCTATGGCATGAATGGCGAAGCGGTTCGACCTCAGCAAGGCTATCCGCTTCGACTACTGGTTCCCGGTTTCGAAGGAATTCTTTCTGTAAAATGGCTACGGCGCATCAAGGTAGTAGATCAGTTCTACATGACCTATAACGACTACGGACATCTTCATCAGGACTCTGACACCGCTGCCCTCGGTATGCAGATTGGACCAAAATCAGTGATTACCTTTCCATCAGGGGAACAGCAACTGCCCGGCCCCGGATTCTATGAGATCAGCGGCTTAGCGTGGTCCGGTGGGGGAGCTGTTACTAAGGTGGAGGTTTCCACTGACGGTGGCAGAAACTGGATGGACGCTGAAATCAGGGGAACAGCACATCGCATGGCACATACCCGCTTTAGTTTCCAATGGAACTGGGACGGAAATGAATGTGAACTCCAATCGCGCTGCACTGACGAACTTGGGAGTATTCAGCCATCTCGCGCTCAGATTGCTGAGTTCTGGAATCAACCACCCGATCAACCAGTTAGAGTGAGAGGCCAGGACAACTCAATTCAGCCGTGGAGGATAGCGAGCGACGGGAGCGTTCACAATGCGATTTCTTAAGCTTCTCCCTCTATTCATGCTCCTAGGGGTTTATGCCCAAGCGCAATCTCCCACTTATGGTGTTGGAAGAACCCCTACCGAAGGCGAAATCCGAGCGTGGGATATCTCTATCAGCCCAACGGGAGAGGAACTGCCCCAAGGACAGGGAACAGTTGCGGAAGGCGAAGAGCTTTATCTATCGAAAGGGTGCGCTGGATGTCATGGCATAACAGGGACCGGCGGACTTGCTCCTAGGTTACTAAAACGCGACGTGGGAGCAACTTCCAACCCTTGGGCATTCGGGCGTATTCTGCCGATCCGTTCACCTTACGCAACAGCGGTATGGGATTATATCAATCGTGGCATGCCTCTTATGGCAGAAGGAACTCTAACCCCAAACGAGGTCTATTCAATTACGGCCTATTTACTTTATATAAACGAAGTTATCCCAGAAGACAAAGTGCTCGATAATGAGAGTCTGCCGAAGGTGGAAATGCCAAATCGTGATACATGGGCTCCCCTACCAGACTGGTGGAAGCCCGGGCTACCTAGACTTGTGGGTTACCCCTACTAAATCAAGACTTGAGGAACATAATAATGAATAACAAAAGAGCTTTTATGGCTGCTATAGCCAGCATCGGTGTCTTGGCATTGCCCGGACTTTCGCTTTTTGCGCAACAAGATGACGAGCCTCCTGAAATGGGATTCTTCGTCACCAGTGTCACCATTGGCGATGGTGGAAACCTTGGTGGTCTGGCCGGAGCAGACGCTCATTGTCAGTCGTTGGCCACTGCTGCAGGTGCTGGGAACCGCACTTGGGCGGCCTACTTGAGTACTCAAGGGGTCGGCGCGGTCAATGCTCGTGATCGAATAGGTCAAGGACCCTGGGCCAACGCGGCAGGCGCAATCATAGCAAACGACCTAACATACCTGCACTACGACAACTCGAATATAAATTGGGAACACGCGCTGGATGAAAATGGCAATCAGTTTGCTTCACGCATAGACGGAGATCCCGACTTTTCGGAACACGATATACTAACGGGCACACAAATTGATGGTTCCGCGTTTCCAGCAGGACAAGACCAAACCTGTAACAACTGGACCAGCAATGGCGAAGGCAGTGCTAGAGTTGGACATGCCGACCGCTACTCTTTCTTGACACCAGGCTCTCCCTGGAATTCTTCTCATGGTACTCCGGGTTGCACACA